>NZ_JBEXPH010000129.1:0-24465 GCF_040611955.1 Streptomyces sp. NPDC006510
GTCCGCCACCATCGCGGCGAGCGGCGGGGCGAGCTGCCCGGCGAGGGGGCCGATGCCGGGCACCAGCCGGCGCAGCGCACGGGCGGCGAGCCGCGCGCGCAGGTCGATGAGCTTCTCCGGGGTGACGACCCGCCACGCGCCGGGCAGCGAGCGGGCCACCATGCCCGGTGCGGACACGCCGAGGACAGCGGTGGCGGCCTCGGGGCGGATCCGCCCCATGGGGGCCGTACGGATGGCGAAGTACCCCATCCAGAAGCCCTTGAGGCCGACGGACTTCCCGATGCCACGGCACTCGTCGTCGAAATAGATCACAGCGTGGAGGGGCTCGGTACGCAGCCACAGGGTGCGAGGTCTCGACTCCATGGAGCCAACCTGACGCCCCACGGCCCCGGGCCGCCCGTACGGCGCACAAACCTGGGGAGCGGCAGCGGTGACGGCTCAGCCGACGGCGCCGAAGTGCCGCTCCACGATCGCCGCGGCGTCGGTGCCGCGCGGCAGGATGCCGTACTGGTGACCACGGCCCTCACCGAGCCGTGCGGCCACGAACGTCTCGGCCGACGCCGCCGGAGCGTGACGGAGCATCAGCGAGGCCTGCAGGGCCAGCGCCATGCCCTCCACCGACGCACGGGCGTGGGTCTGCGCCGAGAGCGGATCGCGCAGGTCCTCGGTGAGTTCCCGGCGCACCCGGCGGATGTGTGCGTCCAGTACGGAACTGGCACCCGCCGTGGTCTCCAGCTCGGCCCAGAAGGCGTCCAGTGACTGCGGGGTTCTTCCGATGCCCCGCAGCACATCGAGCGCGATGACGTTGCCCGACCCCTCCCACACCGCCATCACCGGCTGCTCGCGGTAACGCCGGGCCAGCGGCCAGTCCTCGGTGTAGCCGTTGCCGCCCAGGCATTCCAGTGCCTCGTAGGCGTGGTGCGGGCCGCGCTTGCAGATCCAGTACTTGGACACCGCGGTGGCCAGCCGGCGGAACATCTCCTCGGATTCGCCGCTGCCGCTCTCGTACGCGTGGGCCAGGCGCAGCGAGGTCCAGGTCGCGGCCTCCGTCTCCAGCGCCAGGTCGGCGAGGACCGCCGTCATGGCCGGCTGGCCGGCCAGCCGGGCACCGAAGGCGCTGCGGTGCCGTGCGTGCCAGATCGCCTCGGACACCGACTGGCGCATGCCGGCGGTGGTGCCGAGCACACAGTCGAGCCGGGTGTGGTTGACCATCTCGATGATGGTCGGGACACCGCGGCCGGGCTCACCGACCCGTACCGCCCAGGTGCCGTCGAACTCCACCTCGGAGGAGGCGTTCGACTTGTTGCCGAGCTTGTTCTTCAGCCGCTGGATACGGACGGTGTTGCGGGTGCCGTCGGCCAGTACCCGCGGCACGAGGAAACAGGTGAGTCCGGCCTCGGCCTGCGCCAGCACCAGGAAGGCGTCCGACTGCGGCGCGGAGAAGAACCACTTGTGACCGGTCAGCAGATGGGCCCGGCCCTCGGGATCGGAGGCCAGCGGGACGGCCCGCGTGGTGTTGGCGCGTACGTCGGAGCCGCCCTGCTTCTCCGTCATCCCCATGCCGAAGGTGAGCCCTGATTTCTCGCCCGGGGCGATCAACCGGGGGTCGTACGCGCGGCTGAGCAGGCCCGGCAGCCAGTCCCGTCCCACCTCCGGGTCGCGTTGCAGGACCGGGACCACGGCATGCGACATGGACATCGGGCAGGCGTGGCCGGGCTCGATCTGGGCGAACAGCATGAAGGACGCCGCCCGTGCCACCGCCGCTCCGGGCTTCGGGTCGGCCCAGCCCGCGGTGTGCGTGCCGTGGCACACGGCCGCGCCGATGATCTCGTGGTACGCGGGGTGGAAGTCGATCTCGTCGACACGGTTGCCGTAGCGGTCGTGGGTGCGCAGGACGGGCGGCGAGGTGTGGGCGAGTTCCGTACTGAGCTGGAACCGCTCGGAGCCGACCAGGGTGCCGATCTCGTGCAGCTCCGGTTCGTGCCAGGCCGCACCGAAGGTCCGGACGGCCTCGGTGAGCGGCAGGTTGGTGCCGTACTCGTCGAGGTCCTTCCGGGGCGGTGCCTGGTTGGTGACCTCGTGGGTGGGGTGCGGTGCGGGGGCCCCGGGCCGCAGGCCGGCCGGGTGCTGAGTGACGGTCATGGCGGGTGGTCCTGTTCTGGGTCGACGGTCGACGGGTCAGGGCGACGGGGGTGGCGGTTCGGCGGGGCGGGCGCCGGTGTCTCGGGCGCCTTCGGCTCCGACCGCTCTGAGGCACAGCGCGGTGATGCTCTCCACGACCGGTCCCGGGTCGGTCCGCGCGCCGACCGGCGAGAGCGGGCCGAGCAGTGCCTCGCCGACCGCACCGATCACGGCAGCGGCCGACAACTGGGCATTCTGCGGGGGAAGTTCGCCTGCGGAGATGCCGGCGACGATGACCGTCTCGGCGAGCATGTGGTAGCCGCGCCGGTACGTGAGCCGCTCCTCCTCGACGAGCGGATCGACCGGTTCGGCCAGCAGCGCCCAGGCGGTACGGGGGCTGCGCAGCGCACGGTACGAGAAGACCTCGACGAGCGCGCGGAGCTGCTCGGTGACGCCGCCTTGTGCCTGTACGGCCTCCCGGACCGCGCTGAGCTCATGGCCTGCGACATGCCGGAAGACCGCGGCCAGCAGCTCTTGCTTGGAGGCGAAGTGGTTGTACACGCTGCCGGTGGCCACGCCGGCCCGCCGGGCGAGCGCGGAGATGCTGGCCGCCGGGTATCCGCCCTCCGCCAGCAGCTGCCGTGCCGCGTCGAGCAGCCGCTCGCGGTGGGCGAGCCGGGTCGCCTCCGTGCGGGCGGTGGGTCGGTAGGCCATGATGATCTGAACCCCGATTCATATCTTCTGTTGTTCAGCCAACCACTGTTGTTCTCCGGGTGCAATGGCCCGGCGCGGAACCGGCCCGCCCGGTCAGGAATCGTCCGTGGCGGACCCGAGCTCCTGCTCGGTCCACAGGGTCTTGCCGTCGGCGCCGTAGCGGGTGCCCCAGTGGGCGGCGAGCTGGGAGACGATGAACAGTCCGCGGCCGCCCTCGTCGACGGTGCGGGCATGGCGCAGATGGGGTGAGACCGGGCTGCTGTCGTGCACTTCGCAGGTGAGCGTGTGGTCCAGGATCAGCCGCAGTCGCAGCGGAGGGGTGCCGTAGCGGACCGCGTTGGTCACCAGCTCGCTCACGATGAGTTCGGTCGCCTCGATCGTCTCCTCGTCGAGGTGCCAGCCGTCGAGCCGGTCGCGCACCAGCGCGCGGGCGACGCCCGGCGTGGTCCGGTCCTGGGACAGCGCCCAGGTCGCGACCCGGTCCGGCGGGACGACGCCGATACGGGCGAGGAGCAGGGCGGCGCCCTCGGGGTGTGCGTCGGGGGGAAGGCTGTAGACCACGTCGTCGCACAGGTCCTGCAGGCCGCGTCCGGGGTTCGCGAAGGCATCCCGCAGGCCGGCCGGCTCCCGGCCTGCGGGCATGGGGGCGCCGGAGAAGAGCGCCAGGACGCTGCCCTCGTCGAGTTCGAAGGTGGCAGTGGCGAAGGGGGCGCAGTCGCCGGAGAAGAGCCGGGGTCCCTCGGGCACGTCCAGGGGCGTCATGGTGCCGTCGGGGGTCATCAGGCCCGGTGTCGCGTTCCCCGCGCGTGCGATGGTGCAGGTGCCGGAGAACGGGTCATGGACGGCGTACATGCAGGTGGCTGTCAGGGACTGCCCGAGCAGCCGGTCCCCGGGCGGCAGCGCCGCCCGTTCCCCGGCGAGGCGGTCGGCGGTGTCGGCCAGCCGGGCGAGCACCTCGTCGGGTTCCAGGTCGAGCCCGGCCAGGGCCTGGATGGCGGTTCGCAACTGGCCCATGGTGATGGCCGTCTGGAGTCCCGGCCCCTCGACCGCGCCGACGACCAGGGCGGTGCGGGCGCCGGAGAGGCCGATGGTGTCGAACCAGGATCCGCTGTTGCGTCCGGGCAGCAGGACATGGGCGGTCTCCATGGCGATGTGGTCGCTGTCGCGCTGCGGCAGGAGCCGGCGCTGAACCGTCGACGCGATCACATGGTCGCGCTCGTACTGCCGCGCGTTGTCGATGCTGAGGGCGACATGGGCGGCGGCCGTCAGCGTCAGCGGGAGATCGTTCTCCTCGAAGGGCTCCGACTCCCGGCACCGGTAGAGACTCACCAGACCGAGGACCGCGCCGCGCAGTTTCAGCGGCACCACGATCATGGAGTGGGCCCCGATCGCCTCGATCAGCCGCGCACTGCCGGGGGCCGTGTCCAGCCAGGGCGTCCGAGCGGTGATCCGGACCAGGCGGGGCCGGAGATCCGACACGGCCAGTGCGTAGGGCGTACGGGCGGGCAGCCGGCGCATCTCGCCGACGAGGCCGTCCCGGTGACCGTCGGCGCCGAGACCCCGGAGGGCCGCCCGGCGCAGTGGGACGTCGTGCCCCAGCGGCCCCGGCGGCAGGTCCGACCCCCGCAGGACCTCGTCCACCACCTCGACGACGGCGAAATCGGCGAACACCGGCACCACGGCTGCGACGAGCCCCTCGCAGGTGGCCGCCACATCGAGCGACCTGCCCACCCGGGTGCGCACCGCGTTCAGGCACGCCGCCCGGTTGCGCGCCTTCTCCTGCTCGTCGACATCGACGACCGTGGCCAGCAGCCCGAGCGTCCGCCCCCGCGCGTCGTCCAGCCGGTGGATGGACACCTTGAGGCTGCGATCGGGGCCGGGCATGTCCACGAGTCGGCCTCGGATCACGAGGTCGCGTACGGCCACACCGCTGTCCAGCACTTCGCGCAGCACCCGCTCCGCCTCGTGCGGTCGCTCCAGCCGGTACACGTCGGTGAAGTACTGTCCGGCGAGGTCCTCGGAGGGAACGGCGCCGGAAAGGACGGTCGCCCGGATCACCCGCAACCGCGTGTCCAGAACATGCAGTCCCACGGCGGTCTGGGCGAACAGGGCGTGCAGGATCGCCGACGCCATACCGTCGACCCCTGCCGACGCGGGGTCCGGTGCACCGGCGTCCGACACGGATTCACCCCCATCAGGCTCCGCCCCCTGCCCGGATCGGCAGGTAGGGACAAGCGTCGGTGCACGCTGCGGATCCCGCCACCGGGGGAGCGGCGAACGGGCGACCCGCCGGTGTCACCTCGTTCATCCATGCGCCCGGCGTTCCGCTGTGCACGCGGTGCCCAGCGCCAGGATGAGCCGGCGTGCCACGGGCACGTCTCCCGCACTTCGTCCCGGGTTCACCGGCTGGTTCCGGGATCAAGAAATCCTCCCGGTGGCGGCCCCGCGGTCCGGCCCCGGACTTCTCGCCGCCCCGCACGAAGGAGAACGACGCGTCATGTCCCACCCCGTGCCCGAATGGGCCGACCCCCAGGTTCCCGCGGAGTCGCTCGACCCCCAGGGCCTCAGCCGCCGGGGGCTGATGCGCCGCGCCGGTCTGTTCGGCGCGGCCTTCGCCGCAGCCTCGCTGCCGCTGCCCGCGCTGGCCGACAGCCGGGGAGGCCGGTCCCACGGGCACGCCCCGGATCTCGTCTATCTGGTCGGCGACCACCACAACCACTCCGTGTACAGCCATGACGCCAAGTACACCTTCTCCCAACTCGCCTCGGCAGGCCAGAAGTTCGGCCTCGACTGGATGGTCTTCACCGAGCACGGCAACATCGGCCACGCCGAGTTCGGCGCCGCGCAGGAGCACCGGGAGATCCTCAAGGCCCGCGCCGACAACAAGCGCATGCTGATCTTCCAGGGGCTGGAGTGGTACATCCCCGGCGCCGAGCACTGCACCGTCTTCTCCCCGCCCGGACGGCACGAGGTCGACCTCCTCACCCGCTTCGAGGAGGCCTTCGACGGCAAGCTGCTCGGCTACACGGCCGGTGCCCCGACCCACCCCGACACCCCGCGCAACGAGGCGCACGCGGTCAAGGCCCTCAAGTGGCTGGCCGAACAACGCCGCACCCGGTACGTCGACGACGTACTCGTCCTCGCCAACCACCCCATGCGCCTCGGCATCGACTCCCCGCACGAGATGCGCGCCTGGCGCGACGCCGCCCCCGGGATCATGATCGGCATGGAGGGCGCCCCCGGCGCCCAGGCGGGGGCGATCCCGGGCTGGCACCCGGACACCAACATCCGCGGCGAGTACAGCAATTCACCGTCCGCCGACTCCTGGCCCGGCTACCCGCGCGAGGCCTACGTCACCTACGGCGGATTCGACTGGGCGACCGCGACCGTCGGCGGCCTGTGGGACGCGATGCTGGCGGAGGGCAAGCTCTTCACGATCACCTCCAACTCCGACGTCCACCGCGTCGCCCAGGACACCTGGGTCAACGGCGAGTGGCCGCCCGGCCGGAACTTCGACAACACCGGCCACCTCCCCGACCCGTACAACACCACCGAACCGCAGCCCGGCGGCGACTTCTGGCCCGGCCAGTTCAGCCGTACACATGTCGGCGTCACCCGGTACGGCTACCGGAACGTGATGGAGGGGCTGCGGGCCGGCCGGGTCTGGGTCGACCACGGCCACCTGATCGACGGCATCGACGTCAAGGTGCGCGGCGAGCACGGCAACAGCGCCACGCTCGGCGGCCGGCTGCGCGCCGGGCGAGGCGAGCGGCTCACCCTCACCGTCACGGTGACCGCCGCGTCCCGCCGCAACCCGTACGGTGTGCTGCCGCGCCTGGAACACGTCGACGTCATCCGCGGCGCCGTCCGTGGCCCGGCCGCCGACCGCGACGACTGGCACGCCCCCGACACCCGGCTCGCCCACACCGCCGACGTCTCGGGCCGCCGCGGCACGTACACCCTGCGCATCCCGGTCGGGCGCGCGGACGATCCGTTCTACCTGCGGCTGCGCGGCAGCGACGGCAAGCGCCACGGGGCGGGGTTCCTCGGCGCGGCGATCGACCCGCACGGTCCGCTGCCGCACGAGCCGGGCCAGGGCAACCCGTGGCTCGACACCTGGTTCTACACCAACCCGGTCTTCGTGGACGTCGTCCGCTGAACCGCTCGCCGGAGCCGCCCCGGGCCAGTCGTCGGACCGGCCCCGGGCGGCTCCGGCCGGTGCTCAGGCCTCCAGGGCCGCGGAGACCACGGCCTTGGCCTCCTCCTGCACCCGGCCGAGATGGTCGGTACCCAGGAACGACTCGGCGTAGATCTTGTACACGTCCTCGGTGCCCGAGGGGCGCGCCGCGAACCAGGCGTTCTCGGTGGTCACCTTGATGCCGCCGATCGGTGCGCCGTTGCCGGGCGCCTCCGTCAGCACGGCCGTGACCGGTTCACCGGCCAGGGTGTCGGCCGTGACCTGCTCGGGGGAGAGGCGCGCGAGCACCGCCTTCTGCTCGCGGTCGGCGGGGGCGTCGATCCGGGCGTACGCCGGCTCACCGAACCGGGCGGTGAGCGCCGCGTAGTGCTCGGAGGGGGACTTGCCCGTCACCGCGAGGATCTCCGAGGCGAGCAGCGCCAGGATGATGCCGTCCTTGTCGGTCGTCCACACCGATCCGTCCCGGCGCAGGAACGAGGCACCGGCGGACTCCTCGCCGCCGAACCCGAGCGAGCCGTCTACCAGCCCGTCCACGAACCACTTGAAGCCGACCGGCACTTCGACCAGCTCACGGCCGAGACCGGCGGCGACCCGGTCGATCATCCCCGACGAGACCAGCGTCTTGCCGACCGCCGCGGCCACCGGCCACTGCTCCCGGTGGGCGTACAGGTAGTTGATGGCGACGGCGAGGTAGTGGTTCGGGTTCATCAGCCCGGCGTCCGGTGTCACGATGCCGTGCCGGTCGGCGTCGGCGTCGTTCCCGGTCGCGATCTGGTAGCGGTCACGCTGCCCGATCAGCGAGGCCATCGCGTAGGGCGACGAGCAGTCCATCCGGATCTTTCCGTCCCAGTCCAGCGTCATGAACCGCCAGGTGGGGTCGGTCAGCGGATTGACCACCGTCAGATCGAGCCGGTGCTGTTCGGCGATCCGGCCCCAGTACGCGACCGACGCGCCGCCCAGCGGGTCGGCCCCGATGCGTACCCCGGCCGCGCGGACCGCGTCCAGGTCGAGCACGGACGGCAGGTCGGTCACATAGTTGCCGAGGAAGTCGTACGTCCCGGTGGTCGACGCCGCCCGTGCGCGGGCGTACGGCAGCCGGCGTACGTCCTTCATCCCGGCGGCGATGATCTCGTTGGCCCGCTCCTGGATCCAGCCGGTGGCATCGGATCCGGCCGGGCCGCCGTTCGGCGGGTTGTACTTGAACCCGCCGTCGCCGGGCGGGTTGTGGGACGGAGTGACCACCACACCGTCGCCGAGCCCGGCCGTCCGGCCCCGGTTGTGGCCGAGGACGGCGTGCGAGACCGCCGGGGTCGGGGTGTAGCCGTCGGCCGGATCGATGAGCACGGTCACATCATTGGCGGCGAACACCTCGATGGCGGTGATCCGGGCCGGCTCCGACAGCGCATGGGTGTCGGCGCCGAGGAACAGCGGCCCGTCCGTGCCCTGGTGCGCCCGGTACTCGCTGATGGCCTGACTGGTGGCGGCGATGTGGTCCTCGTTGAAGGCGGTGGCCGTGGACGAACCGCGGTGACCGGAGGTACCGAACGCCACCCGCTGGTCCGGCTCGGCCGGGTCCGGGTGCAGCGCGTAATACGCCGTCACCAGCCTGGCCACATCGATGAGATCCTCCGGCCGGGCCGGCTGTCCAGCTCGTTCGTGCGGCATCTGCCCACTCCTCCGTATCGGTCGGTCGCTTCGGTCGTCCCCCGCCACATTTTCGCGGGTGGCCCGCACCGGTCCGTGACTGCCCCGCCGTGGGTCCGGCCGACACGGCGGCGCACCCGGCGGGGCGGGCCCGTACGGGCGGAGCGGGCGAACTCGCTGGCGGTCGTGACCGGCTCCGGCATAGGTTCGTCCACGATCACGAGCAGTTCACCGCTGACTGTGCGAAACGGCGGGTTTCCGGCCGGACCAGGAGAGACAAGATGGCACCGAACGATTCCGCACCGGACGGCCGGATACAGCTGCGCGAGGCCACCGCCGAGGACGCCGGTCCGCTGACCAGGCTCTTCCTCGACTCGCGCGCCGCGTCCATGCCGTACCTGCCGAAGGTGCACAGCGACGAGGACACTCTGGCCTGGATGACCCATGTCGTCCTGCCCGGGACGACGGTGCGGATCGCCGAGACCGGTGCCGGGGCACTGCTGGGCTTCGCCTCCCTGAACGGAACCGAGCTGGAACACCTCTACCTGCGTTCCGACGCACGGCGCCGGGGCATCGGCTCACTGCTCCTGGCCGAGGTGCGTGGGCTCGCGGCCGAGGAGCTCACCCTGTATGTCTTCCAGCGCAACACGGACGCCCGGGCCTTCTACGAGCGGCACGGGTTCACTGCCGTCGGGTTCGACGACGGCAGCCGCAACGAGGAGAAGGAACCGGACGTCAGGTACCGGTGGACGGCGGACGTCGGGTAATCCACGCGAGATCTTGCTCTCCGCCACGTGCGGTGGTTGAGTGTGCCGCGCTCCGGCGGAGCTCCGGCCGAGAGCACTGCGCCGAATCCCCACGAAAGGAAGGCCCACGTGACAGCCGGCCCCGCGCTCCGGGTCACCGCGGACTGGTGGCGGGACGCCGCCATCTATCAGATCTACGTACGCAGCTTCGCCGACGGCGACGGGGACGGGACCGGCGATCTCGCGGGAGTACGCGCCAAGCTGCCCCACCTCGTCGAACTGGGCGTGGACGCGATCTGGTTCACCCCCTGGTATCTGTCGCCGCTCGCCGACGGCGGATACGACGTGGCCGACTACCGCACCATCGACCCCGCGTTCGGCAGTCTCACCGAGGCCGAGCGGCTGATCGCGGACGCCCGTGAACTGGGCATCCGTACGATCGTCGACATCGTCCCCAACCATGTCTCCGACCAGCACGCGTGGTTCCGCGCGGCCCTCGCCGCCGGGCCGGGCAGCCCCGAGCGGGAACTCTTCCACTTCCGGACCGGGCGCGGCGCGGACGGCGAACTGCCGCCCAACGACTGGGTCTCCGAATTCGGCGGCGTCCCATGGACCAGGCTCGCGGACGGCGAGTGGTACCTGCACCTGTTCGCCGCACAACAGCCCGACCTCAACTGGGCACACCCGGCGGTCCGCCAGGAGCACGAGGACGTGCTCCGCTTCTGGCTCGACCGGGGCGTGTCGGGCATACGGGTCGACTCGGCGGCGCTGCTCGCCAAGGACCCCGCACTGCCCGACTTCGTCGAGGGCTGCGACCCCCACCCGTTCTCCGACCGCGACGAACTCCATGACATCTACCGCTCCTGGCGGGCCGTCGCCGACGAGTACGGGGCGGTCTTCGTCGGCGAGGTCTGGCTCCCGGACAGCGAGCGCTTCGCCCGCTATCTGCGCCCCGACGAACTGCACACCGCCTTCAACCTCAACTTCCTGGCCTGCCCCTGGGACGCCGGGCGGCTGCGCTCCACGATCGACGACACGCTCGCCGAGCACGCCGCGGTCGGTGCCCCCGCCACCTGGGTCCTGTGCAACCACGACGTGACCCGGACCGCCACCAGGTACGGCCGCGAGGACACCGGATTCGCCTTCCACACCAAAGCCTTCGGCACGCCGACGGACCTGGCACTGGGCGGCCGGCGGGCCCGCGCCGCGGCACTGCTGTCGCTCGCCCTGCCCGGTGTAGTCTACCTCTACCAGGGCGAGGAACTGGGACTTCCGGAAGCCGACATCCCGCGGGACCGGATCCAGGACCCGATGCACCTGCGCTCGGGCGGCACCGACCCGGGACGCGACGGGTGCCGGGTGCCGCTGCCGTGGTCGGCGCGGGCCCCGTACGCCGGATTCGGCTGCACCACGGAGCCATGGCTTCCGCAGCCGGCCGGCTGGTCCGCGTACGCCGCCGACCGGCAGCGCACCGACCCGGAGTCGATGCTCAGCCTCTACCGCGAGGCGCTGCGGCTGCGCCGCACCGAGCCCGGCTTCCGCACGGAGGGGTCCGGTGGCCGGCAGCTGACCTGGCTGCCCTCCGCACCCGGCGCGCTCGCCTTTGCCCGTGCCGGCGGCCCGGTCTGTGTGGTGAATCTGGGGGAGGAAGCCGTGGAGCTCCCCGAACACACCGAAACCCTCCTCCTCAGCGGCCCGCTGGACGAGCGGGGTCGGCTCCCGCAGGACACCGCGGCCTGGCTGAGGCCGTAGGGCCGCCCGTCCGGGCAGGCGGCCGATAATCCGCGCGGCGGGCCGGCGGCAGGATCGCGGGGGGACGAGCGCTGCGGCACAGTGGGCATATGGACGATCTGAATGCCCTCGCCGACGAGCATCTGGCCGCGGCCCGGGCCTCCGCGCACGGCCGCAGCGCCCACCGTCTGCTGCATGAGGAACCACTGAGGCAGACCGTCATCGCCCTCACCTCCGGTTCCGCCCTCGACGAGCACAACGCCCCCGCCGCGGCCTCCCTCCAGGTGCTCCGCGGCAGGGTCCGTCTCACGGCGGCCTCGGGCGATGTGGAGCTGAGCGCCGGAGCGCTCCAGGCGATCCCGCAGGAGCGGCACGGGCTGCTGGCACTGGAGGACGCCGTGGTGCTGCTGACCGCTGTCAACGACTGACGGCGCCGGACCCGGGACGTGCGGCCGAAGCCGTCCGGACGCGCTCCAGGACCCACACCACGAGGCTGCCCGCGGCGAGCGCACCGCCCAGGAGGCAGATGCCGCTCCAGCCCGCCCGGGACCAGACCACCGAGGCGAGCGCGGCTCCGGCCGCCCCGCCCATGAAGAAGATCGTCATGAACGCGGAGTTGATCCGGTTGCGGGCCTCCGGACGGAGCGCGTAGATCACGTTCTGGCTGCTGTTGAGTCCTGCCTGCTGGGCGATGTTCAGCAGGATCACGCCGACCGTCAGCCACAGCAGGGACGACTCACCGGCCAGCAGCGGCAGCCAGGCGAGCGTGAGGAGCGCGGCCGCCGTTCCCGACACCGCCTGCACCCGGCCTCGGTCGCTCAGCCGGGCCGCGATGTTCATGCCCACCACACCGATGACGCCCACCAGACCGAAGAGCCCGATGGCGGCCGCGTTCCACCGGAACGGCGGCCGGGTCAGCAAGAACGTGAGCGCGGTCAGCTGCACGCTGTACGAGGCCATGGAGAACGCACCGATGGCCGCCCGCCGACGCAGCAGGGGCTCCTGCCGCAGCAGGGCCAGTGTGGAGCGCAGCAGCCCGGTGTACGAGATCGTGGCCGCGTCGCCCGACCGGGGCAGGCGGGGAAGACGGTTGTGCAGCAGGACCGCCATGACGGCCATGAGCAGCGCGTTCACCCAGTACACGGTCCGCCAGCCGCCGAGCTCGGACAGCGCGCCGGCGGCCAGCCGTCCGAACAGCCCGCCGAGCAGCACACCGGACATGACGATGCCGACGATCCTGCCGCGCTCGGCCGGAGCCGCGAGAGCCGCCGCGAACGGCACCACGACCTGGGCCCCGACGGAGGTCAGCGCGGTCAGCAGCGTGCCCGCGATCAGCAGCGGGCCGGTGGGAGCGGCGGCCGTCACCAGGAGGAAGAGGGCGGTCAGGGCGAACAGGCCCACGGCGAGCCGTCGTCGGTCCACCATGTCCCCGAGCGGGACGAGCAGGATCAGGCCCAGCGCGTACCCGGCCTGGGCGGCGGTCACGATCAGCCCCGCAGCGGTGACACCTATGTGCAGATTCATCTCGATGATGTCGAGGAGCGGCTGCGCGAAGTAGTTGCCGGCGCAGGAAAGGGCGGCGGCGAGAGCCATCAGCAGAACCAGACCGCGCCCGAGCGAGGGCGGTTCGGACATGGTGCGGGGCACGGCCCGGCTGCGGGTCCCGTGAGTGGAGTGAGCCATGTGTCTCAGCGTCACGGATCGACCATCCATGAGTCCAACACATGTTTTTCATTCCATCGATCGTGGTTCACGATGGATACATGGAACTTCAGCAGATGCGGTACGTCGTCGCGGTGGCGGAACTGGGGAGCTTCACGCGCGCCGCGAAGCGGTGCCTGGTCGTCCAGTCCGCGTTGAGCCACCAGATCGCCCGGCTGGAGAAGGAGCTGGGGGCCCGGCTCTTCGACCGCACCAGCCGCCGGGTACGGCTCACCACGGCGGGCGAGGTGTTCCTGCCGGAGGCCAGGCAGGCGCTGGACGCGGCGGAACGGGCCCGCGCCGAGGTCGCCGCGACGGCGGGGGAGGTCCGCGGACGCCTCGCGGTGGGAGCCATCCCGACCATTGCCGCGGTCGACATCCCGGCGGCGCTGCGGGTGTTCCACCTCCGCTACCCGAAGGTGCACATCGTCCTCCGGGTCGGGGCGAGCAAGGACCTGGTCCAGGAGGTACGGGACGGGACGCTCGACGTGGCGTTCCTGGGCGTGCTGCCCAGCTACCGACCCAAGGGCGTGAGCGATCACGAGCTCGGCACGGGCGAACTGGTCGCCGTCGTGGCACCCACCCACGCCCTGGCCGGACAGGCGGAAGTGGGCCTTGAGCGGCTGGCGCAGGAGATGTTCGTCGACTACCCCGACGGCACCGCCGCCCGGGCGCAGTCGGAGGAGGCGTTCGCGGCGATGGGCCTCACCCGCGAGGTGGCGTTCGAGGTCAGCGGCACCGACTTCATCGTCCGGCTGGTACGCAGCGGGCTCGGTATCGCCATGCTGCCGGCAGCCTTCGCGGCGGAACTGACCGGCGTACACGTCCTGCCCGTCCGCGACGCCCCCGCACGCACGGAGCGCCTGGTCTGGAGCCGGTTCCGCCCCACCCCGGCCGCCGCGGCGTTCCTGACCGGTCTCGGCGTCGATCCCGCTGCCATGACCGGCTGAAGGGTCCTGCACCGGTGACCGGATCACGGCTCAGTGGTGGGGAGTCGCCGGACACGGGAGCGGGCGCAGCGGAGCCGAGAGGGCGACGGCCGACGCGAGGCTGAGGACCAGGGCGGCGGTCGGGGCAGGTCGCGCGGGATCGGCGGGCGGCCGGGTGCGAGTCGTGATCCGGATCCTGATCCGACCACGTGAAGCCGACGGTGGTCGACGCACCGGGAGTCATTCTGGTCTCGTGTCTGCCGTCCGACGACGAAACGGCCGCGAAACCACCGGAGTTGAGCCGGTACGCACCGCACCCGCCGGCCTCGCCCCTCGGCCCCGGCAACCGCTGAGCCCAACACCCCTCCGCGTCGCCCGGATCTGTCCATTGGGATGACCTTGATCGGCCGTTCGGCGAGGCCGGGTGCTGTGCCGACGATCTTGAAGCCGGTGCTGTTGGTAGATGTCTGCACGGGCCGTTCGCCCGCCACACCCATCCGTCTCTCAGGGAGACCACCCATGCGCTACATCCTTGCCCCCTTCGCAGTGGCTGCCGGAGTCTGCGCCGCCGTGCTGATGTCCGGTCAGCCGGCCCCGGCCGGCGCGGCAGCCCACCCGGTGCCCCAGGTACGGGCCCAGGAGCATGCCGCCACCAAGGGTTGTGTGCAGCCGGGGGAGACGGGCCTGTATCTCTCCAAGGAGGGGACGGCGAAGGTCACCTTCTCGCAGCCCCTCCTGGACGGCCTCAGGAAGGCCGGTGCCACGATCGACGCCATTGACCCGATCCGGCTGGTCGACAACGGTACGGCCGCGGTCATGCCCATCGGTGAGAAGTACGACAACATCGAACTGCCCAGTGGCCGGGTCTGCTACCCCGGCGGCTTCAGCATTGTGCAGGCCGCCACCGGCAAGGTCTACGAGATCGAGGACTTCTGGATCCAGTTCGCCGCGTTCGGGGACAGCAAGTTCTTCGCCACTCCGGAGGTCGACGGAGTGCCCCGGGCCGCCGGGGAACTGACCATGCTGAACTTCAGCGTCCCGCAGGCGTTCACAACGGGCGAGTTCGTACCGCACAACGGCGGGATCGGCCCCAAGCGCGTGAGCATGGACATGGACGGCGAGTGGGCCCGCCACCTCAACTCCGAGCTGGGCACGGACTTCTGGGCCGGAATGCATCTCTTCGACACCGACATCGCCTGGAAGGGCGTGCCCACCAAGGCGCTCCCGAACGTCGGGCTCTTTCCCAGCCCGGGTGTGGCCGGCCTGAAGGTCATCGCCGACGCCATCCGCCCCCACCTCTAGGCGGACAAGGTCCAGGCATTTCATGGCACGGGCGAGGTCGTCCCGGACACCGGGACGACCTCGCCCGTGGTGTGTTCGGCCGACAGCCGACAGCCGACAGCCGACAGCCGACAGCGCTCGGCCGGTGATATGTGCGCTCGGGCCGCAGCACCGCCTCCACCGCCAGGGCCACCTTCCGGACCACCGGCACCAGCCGCAGACAGGCGGGCTCGTCCGGATCGTGGACGGCTTGCTTCGCGGACGGCGTGCTCGATATGAGCCTTCGGGGCCACGAGCATCTTCCGGGCCACCGGGTGGGGTGTCACCGGAGTTTGCTGGGCAGGTACTGGTGTACGACCCCGCGAAGTGGGGTGCGGCGACCGGTGGCGAGGGGCGTGGTGACGTGAGGGAGCAGAGCGTGTGGCAGTTCTCCGACGATCGGGGGCAGTTGTCGACCGCGGGGCGGCGCCCGGCGCGGCTGCTCGCCTATGTCCAGGCCGGAGCGACCCTGTGGGACCACGGGATACGCCCGAGCGCGATCTTCGGCTCCGATCACGACGACCGGGCCGTGCCGGACGCGGCGAAGACCGGTTCGCTTTCGTTGACCGAGGTCGGCTATCTCGGTGCGGGCAGCACCCTCGATGTGGAGACCCTGCTGAGCGGTGAGCCGGACCTCGTCGTGGCCGTCAGCTACGGCGGCGGTCATGTCTACGGGCTCGCCGCGGAGACCGCCAAGCATCTGGAGGAGCACGTCCCGGTCGTCGTGATCGATGTGGGGCAGGCGCGCACCCTCGCCGAGATCGGCGACCGGTTCGCCCTGCTCGCCCGTTCGCTCGGTGCCGAGGAGCCCGAGGCGGCGACCGCGGACCTGGACGCCGCGCGGCACCGGCTGCGCACGCTCGTCGCGGGTGCGGACGGGCCCCGGGTCGTCGCCCTTTCCCCGGCCGGTCAGGAACAGGCGCACCTCGCCCGCCCTCGGATGTGGCCCGAGCTGCGGGTGCTGGCCGAGCTGGGCGTCGACATCGTGGAGCCGGCCGAGGGGCCCGGAGCGAACTGGTCCACGGTCGGCTGGGCGGAAGCGGCGGCCCTGCGCCCCTCGGTGGTCCTCGCCGACATCAGGGCCAACGCCACGCCGCTCGGCGAGCTGCGGACCAACGCGGACTGGTCGGCGATCGAACAGGCCGCCCGGGTGGTGCCGTGGAATCCGGAACCGGTGTGCAGTGCGCGCGCCCACGCACGTTTCCTGACGCTCGTGGCCGACGCGGTGGCGGCGGCCGGGCGCTGAGTACGGGCGAGGCCTGACGTACGGCGCGTACGCCCGTGTGTGCCCGCACGCCGACGCCCCGTACGGACGTGTGCGGTCGCGCGGCGGGATCGATGCTGCTGTTCGTCGGCCTGACCCCGTTCATGTCCCTGGGCACCGGACTGGTCGTGGGTGCGGCGCCGCCGGAGCGCGCCGGGTCGGCCTCGGCCATTTCCGAGACGGGCGCGGAACTCGGCTGCGCCCTGGGCTTCGCGATCCTGGGCAGTGTCGCCACCGCCGTCTACGGCGGCTGCATGGCCGACCACCTGCCGAGGGAACTCCGCCCGACCTCGTCGGACCCGCCGGCGAGACCCTCGCCGCGGTGTTCGAGGCCGCCCGTCGGCTGCCGGGCGCACAGGGTGCCTCGCTGGCCGAGTCCGAACGTGACGCGTTCACACACAGCGTTCATGTGCACGCACTCATCCTGATCCCGCTCCTCGTGGCCCCGGCGCTGCTGACCCTGACACTCCGCCGTCGCGACCGGCCGGAGGAGACCGCCCGGAACGACCGGGCCGCGACTCCGACGCCGGTCACCGACTGACCGGAACGACTTTTCATGCGCATCGAGGTGTACTTCGCGGCCTCGACATCGCCGCCCCCGATGTCCTCGAAGCGCTCGGCGCCGCAGCGCCCTCGATCCGCCGAAGTGCGCCGGGTGCTGGACGGGGACACGGTCGGCCGCGGCGTACGTGCCGATGAGCGCAGCGCCGTCCGCCGCGGGATCCGGGGCGTTCCCACCCTCGTCATCGGCGGAGGACCACCGGCCTCCGCCGCCCAGGACCCGTCGCCCTCGCCCGCCTGCTGGGGAGCACGTCACCTGCCTGGGCCCGCCGTCGACCGAGCACGTGAGGCCGGTATCGGTTCCGTTCGGTCCGGTTCAGTGCGGTCCGGTTCCGCCGGGACCGGAATCCCGTACCCCGCACCCCGCTCCGTCAGGATCGTGGCAGGGTGCGGGGTTCGCCCGGCCCTCCTCGAAGCGGTGGAATCTCGATCTGCCGCACCTCTTGACACCGCCGGCCAACCCCTCGTAACTTGCCTGCAACATCGAACTAACGCGCGTTACTAAAGCGCGTAACCAGAGAGGCCCGCTGTCCGCGGGACGCAGGGGGTAACCGAAGTGGCCACGAACAAGGGGCGACGCGTGACGATGAGCGATGTCGCCCGCCACGCCGGGGTCTCGCGCACCACCGTCTCCTTCGTCCTGAACGAGCGTGCCGACGCCGGCATCCCCGAGGAGACCCGGGCCCGCATCCGGGCCTCGATCGAGGAACTCGGCTACCGGCCCAACGCCGGAGCGAGGGCGCTCGCCGCCAAGCGCAGTGAGTGGTACGGGCTGATCACCGAGATCGTCACCGCGCCGTTCGCCGTCGACGTGATCAAGGGGGCACAGGACCGGGCCTGGGCCGACGGGAAGTTCCTGCTCATCACGGCAGGGGACCGGGACCCCGCCATGGAGGCCGCCGCCTTCGACAAGCTTCTCGAACAGCGTGCCGAAGGGCTGCTGTACGCCACGACCTGGCACCGTGCGGTGACCCTGCCGCCCGCCGCCCGCGAGGTACCGGTCGTCCTGGTGAACTGCTTCGACGCGGACGGCGCCCTGCCGTCCGTGGTGCCCGACGAGGTGGCGGGCGGCCACACCGCGACCCGGCGGATGCTCGACGCGGGACACCGGCGCATCGGATTCATCAACCTCGACACGGGCATCCCGGCCGCCGTCGGACGACGCCAGGGGTACGAACAGGCGCTGCGCGAGGCCGGTCTGGACATCGACGACAGCCTCGTCGTACCGGGACACGCCACCGCCGACGGCGGGTACGCCGCGGCCTGCGCACTGCTGGACCGCGAGGAAGACCGCCCCACGGCGCTGTTCTGCGGCAACGACCGTATGGCGATGGGTGCTTACGACGCCATCAAGGAACGCGGACTGCGCATCCCGGACGACATCGCCGTCATCGGATTCGACAACCAGGAGCTCATCGCCGCGTATCTGCGGCCCGGCCTCACCACGGTCGCCCTGCCCTTCGAGGTCATGGGGGCCAAGGGCGTCGACATGCTCGGCGCTCTCACAGCGGGACAGCCGCTCGACACCACACGGATGAAGGTCGGCTGCCCGCTGATCGAACGCTCGTCGGTCTGACTGCGAATCAGCCCGACGGGGATCCTCACCCGTCTTCGGCCAATGAAGAGAGAGAAGAAACCACATTATGGCACCGTCGATACGTGCCCGGCGCCTCGGGCGCGCAGCGCTCGCCGCCTCCGTCGCCACCGCGGCGCTGCTGCTCGCGGGCTGCAGCGGCAGTGGCACGAACGCGGCGGGGGACACCTCCGGTCATCAGCTCCTGACCGTCCCCCGCGAGGACTTCGCCACCTTCACCCGGAACTTCAACCCGTTCGCCCCCGGCCAGGTGGTCGCCCCGATGACCACCCAGGCGATCTACGAGGCGATGCTCGTCTACAACCCGGCCGACGGGAAGGCCACCCCTTGGCTTGCCACCTCCTGGGAGACGTCCAAGGACGGGAGGGCCGTGACGTTCACGCTGCGCCACGGCGTCAAATGGTCGGACGGGAAGCCGCTGACCGCCCAGGACGTCGCGTACACCTTCGGACTGCAGAAGAAGCTGCTCGGCGGCTACGAGTATCTGCGGACGGCGAAGGCCGAAGGCACCGACAAGGTCGTCTTCTCCCTCACCAAGCCGTACTCACCCGGCCTGTTCGAGCTGGGCAAGCAGATCATCGTGCCCAAGCACGTCTGGGAGAAGGTGAAGGACCCGGCGAAGGACACCAATCCGAATCCGGTCGGGTCCGGTCCGTACACCCGGGTCGCCAACTTCCAGAGCCAGTCCTACGAGCTCCGCAGGAACCCCGAGTACTGGCAGCCGAAGAAGCAGCGCATCGACGGGATCCGGGTGCTGGGCTTCTCCGGCAACGACAGCGCCAACCTGGCCTTCGTCAACGGTGAGGCGGACTGGACGCAGTCGTTCATCCCTGATGTGGCCAAGAGCTTCGTCGCCAAGGACCCGAAGCACAACAAGTACTGGTACCCGAAGACCGGTTCGATGGTCGAATGGACCATGAACACCACCAGGGCGCCGTTCGATGACGCGAAGGTGCGCAAGGCGCTCAGCCAGGCCGTCGACCGCGAGAGCGTCACCGAGGTCGGGATGAACGGCTACACCCGGTCCGCCGACTGCACGGGTCTGTCCGGCGGTTACGACAAGTGGCGCGACAAGGCCCTGGCCGGTTCCTGCACCTGGACGAAGCACGATGCCGCGGCGGCGGCGAAGGCGCTCGACGACGCAGGCTACAAGAAGGGCTCCGACGGCAGGCGGAAGCTCAAGAACGGCAAGCCGTTCACCTTCGACATCTCGGTCGGCTCGGCATCCTCCGACTGGCTGTCCGTCGCCAACATCATCAAGCAGAACCTCGCCGAGATCGGCGTCACGGCGAAGGTCAAGTCCCCGGACTGGGCCGCGGTCGTCAGCGACTACGAGACCGGCGACTACGACACCGGCATCGTCTGGAGCGACAACGGCGCCACGCCCTTCCAGTTCTACCGGACCACCATGGGCACCGAATCGGTGAAGCCCGTCGGCACCAAGGCGGTCAGCAACTACCACCGCTTCGGCGACAAGAAGGCCGACACCCTGCTCGACCGGTTCGCCGCGGCCACCGACGAGGCCGGGCAGCGCGACGCGATCGACGGACTTCAGAAGCTGTTCGCCGAGGAAGCGCCCGTCGTACCGCTCTTCCCCGGCCCGGAGTGGGGCGCCTACACCGACACCCGGTTCACCGGGTGGCCCACCGAGGACGACCCGTACGCCACGCTCACCAACCGCGGCGACACCACCGTCCTCGTCCTGACGAGCCTGAAGCCCGTCAAGAACTGACCGCACTGACACCCCGCCACTCCGGTGGCCCGCCCTCGCCGACACCATGGGCGGGCCGCCGGCCCTCACAGATCGGAGAGGGACCAGTGCGTTACATCCTGCGCAACCTGGGCTTCTACCTGCTCGCCTTCTGGGCCTCCATCACCCTGAACTTCATGCTGCCCCGCTTCATGCCGGGCGATCCCGTCTCCCGGATGTTCGCCCGCTCGCAGAGCCAGATGCAGCCGGAGCAGATCGACCAGCTCCGCAGGCTGTTCGGCCTCGACCACCGTCCGATGTGGCAGCAGTACATCGACTACATCAAGGACATCTGCACCGGGAACATGGGGATCTCCATCTCCCGGTTCCCGACCCCCGTCTCCGAGGTCATCGCCTCCCAGATCGGCTGGACGCTGCTGCTCGGCGGCACCGCCCTCGTCATCGCCGTCGTCATCGGCAACCTGCTGGGCATCCTCGCCGCGTGGCGGCGCGGCGGCCTGCTCGACTCGGTGTTCCCGCCGCTGCTCGTCTTCGCCGGTTCGTTCCCGTACTTCTGGCTCGCCATGGGTGCGCTCTACCTCTTCGGGATGACGCTGGGCTGGTTCCCGATGCGGCACGCCTTCGACGTGGGCCTCAGCCCCGACCTGTCCTGGGGCTTCGTTTCCAACGCGGCCTCGCACCTCTTCCTGCCCGCGCTGACCATCGTCCTCGTGTCGATCGGCGGCTGGATGCTCGGCATGCGCAACACCATGATCGCCACGGTTGCCGAGGACTACATCACGATGGCCGAGGCCAAGGGCCTCAGCCCGAGCCGGATCATGTTCCGGTACGCGGCACGCAACGCGATGCTCCCGTCCGTCACCAACTTCGGCATGGCGCTCGGATTCGTCGTCGGCGGCGCGCTGCTCACCGAGGTCGTCTTCGCCTACCCCGGCGTCGGCTTCCAGTTGCTCGCCGCCGTCCAGGGCCTCGACTACCCGCTGATGCAGGGGATCTTCCTCACCATCACCGCCGCCGTACTGGTCGCCAACTTCCTCGTCGACCTCGTCTACGTCCGACTCGACCCGCGCGTGCGCGCCCGCTGAGCGGCCGGACAAGGAGAAGACCCATGAGTGCCCTCGACTCCCGCACGGAGCCCGTCGCACCACCCGCCCCGCCGCCGGCCGCCGGAACCCCGAAACCCCGTCGCGCCCGCGCCGGACTGCTGCGGTCCCTGCTCGCCAACCGCAAGGCGCTGTTCGGAGCCGTCGTCCTGGTGCTGTTCGTGCTGCTCGCCCTGCTGGCACCGCTGATCGCCCCGGGCGACCCGTCGAAGATCAACAGCCTGGGCGCCTCCGCCCCGTCCGGCTCCCATCTGCTCGGCACCACCGTCAAGGGGCAGGACGTCCTCGCGCTGACCCTGTGGGGCGCGCGCAGTTCGCTGTTCGTCGGATTCTCCGTCGGGATCGCCGCGACCGCCCTCGCCGTGCTCGTCGGCATGGCCTGCGCCTACTTCGGCCGGATCGTCGACGACGTGCTCTCCCTCGTCACCAACATCTTCCTGCTGGTGCCCGGAGTGCCGCTGCTCGTCATCCTCGCCGCGTTCATGCCGCCCGGCACGGCGACCGTCGTCCTGGTCCTCGTCGTCACCGGCTGGGCCGGATCCGCCCGGGTGCTGCGTGCCCAGGCCAAGTCGATCCGCGGCAAGGACTTCGTCGCCGCGTCCGTCGTCACCGGTGAACGCGCGATCCGGATCATGTTCCGGGAGATCCTCCCCAACATGGCGTCGGTCGTCATGACGACCCTGCTGGGCTGCGTCATCTTCGGGATCGGCGCCCAGGCCGGCCTCGAATTCCTCGGCCTCGGTGACGCCTCCGTCGTCAGCTGGGGCACCAACCTGTACTGGGCCGGCAACGACGGTGCGCTGATGACCGGCGCCTGGTGGGTGTTCGTGCCCTCCGGCCTCTGCATCGCCCTCGTCGCCTTCGCCCTCGCGATGGTCAACTACGCCGTCGACGAGATCACCAACCCGCGACTGCGCGCCCGCCGCACCAGGCACCGCAACCGGAAGGGCTGAACGATGACCACGCCCTCTCAGGCCCCCACGTCCTCTCAGGCACCCACGTCCGCCCAGAAGCCCACGCCCTCTCGGAACCCCGTACCAGCCCAGGACCCCGTGCTCGACGTACGGAATCTGCGCGTCGAGTACGGCGGTGACGGCCGCGGCGTCATCGGCGCCGACAACGTCTCCTTCACCATCCGCGCCGGTGAGGTCTTCGGCCTCGCCGGGGAGTCCGGCTGCGGCAAGTCGACCGTCGCCAACGCCCTGATGCGCCTCCTCAAGCCGCCCGCGCGGATCACCGCCGGAACGGTCACGTTCAAGGGCCGCGACGTACTCGCCATGGACCCGCGCGAACTACGCGCCTTCCGCTGGCGCGAGATCGCCATGGTGTTCCAGTCCGCGATGAACTCGCTCAACCCGGTCCTCACCATCGGCGAGCAGATCGGCGACATCTTCACCACCCACGAGCGGATGCGGAAGCGACAGGCAAGGGAGCGCTCCGGTGAGCTCCTCGAACTCGTCGGCATCGACCCCGCCAGGCTGAAGTCGTACCCGCACCAGCTCTCCGGCGGCATGCGCCAGCGCGTCGTCATCGCCATGGCGGTCGCCCTGAAACCGGCGCTGCTCATCATGGACGAGCCGACCACCGCACTCGACGTGGTGGTCCAGCAGGAGATCATGGCGCAGATCGGCGACCTCCAGCGCGAACTGGGCTTCTCCGTCCTCTTCATCACCCACGACATGTCCCTGATGGTCGAACTCTCCCACCGTATGGGCGTGATGTACGGCGGACGGCTCGTCGAACTCGCCCCGGCCAAGGAGCTGTTCGCCGACCCGCTCCACCCGTACACCCAGGCGCTGATGGACGCCTTCCCACCGCTCACCGGACCCCGCGTCCACCTGACCGGCCTCGCCGACCTCCCGCGCACCGGAGCGAGCTGCGGATTCCACGCACACTGCCCCGACGACCGGTCGGACTGCTCCATGAACATCCCCGACCTGCGCGAGGTGGCCGCCGGCCGTTTCGTCGCCCGTACCGGTGGAGGAACGCGATGACGGCCCCGGCCACCGCGACCCGCACCCCGCTGATGAGCGTGCGCGGGCTCACCAAGGACTTCCGGATGGGCGGACTGTTCTCCCGCGCCCACCACCGGGCCCTGAACGCCGTCGACCTCGACATCCCGCACGGGAAGATCGTCGCCCTCGTCGGTGAGTCCGGCAGCGGCAAATCCACGCTCGCCCGCTGTCTCGCCCGCCTCGAACAGCCGAGCTCCGGCCAGGTCCTGCTCGACGGTCGGGACGTACTGAGGACGCAGCGGCGCGGAGCCTCCCGCGCCTACCGGGGCACCGTACAGATGGTGTTCCAGGACCCCTTCGGCTCCCTCAACCCCGTCCACCGCGTCGAGCACTTCCTGCGCCGCGCCCTGCTGGTGCACGGCCGGCCCGCGGGCGAGAGCGAACTGCGCGAACTCATCACCACGGTCGGGCTGACCGAGGACATGCTCCAGTCCTACCCGCACGAACTCTCCGGCGGGCAGCGCCAGCGCGTCGCCATCGCCCGCGCGCTCGCCGTCGACCCCCGCCTCGTCCTCGCCGACGAACCGACCTCGATGCTCGACGTCTCCGTACGCATCGGCATCCTCAACCTGATGCGGCGGCTGCGCGACGAGCACGGCATCTCCATGCTGTACATCACCCACGACCTGGCGTCGGCCCGCTATGTCGCCGACACCACCCAGGTGCTCTTCGCCGGTGAACTCGTCGAGGGCGGCGACTCGCTCGCCCTGATGGACCGCCCCGCCCACCCCTACACCAGGCTGCTGCTCTCCGCCGTCCCCGACCCGGAGCGCGACCACGGATACGACCCCGTCGAGCGGGCCGCGCTGCGCGCCGCCGTGCTGACGCCCGAGTCGTGCCCGTACGAGGACGAAGGCGCGTGCAGCCGCACCGAGCCCGTCCGCCATGTCATCGGCGAGGACGACGGGCAGCCCCACTGGGTGCGCTGCCACCTCTACGCCCCCGCCACCCCCACCGCGCGCCGCGTCCTGACCGCGGCCACCCCGGAAGCCGAGAACGTCTGATCATGACGAACGACCTCACCCTGCCCCGCGCCCGCCGCGAGGACGCGCCGATGGGCCTGGCCGAACGGGCCGTCCTCGACCCGCACCGTCCCCGCTTCCACTTCACCGC
>NZ_JBEXPH010000130.1:0-24183 GCF_040611955.1 Streptomyces sp. NPDC006510
CCGATCAACACGTCGGGTGGCTCCGGTGTCCGTGTCACGGGGCTGGTGGTGACCCCGCCGGACGAGACGAAGTCGGTCACCCTCGACTGGCCGGGTGCCGACTCGCTGCCCGTCACGGACGGTGCCGGCTCCCAGGTGAAGGTCGGCCCGATGGGGAGCGCCGGTCAGGGCGGCTGACCCGCACGTCCCAGGGTGCTCGGGCCGCACCGCACCGCTGCCCGAGCACCCGCCAGTACGGAATGCAACGCGGAGGCCCACGACCAAGGGGCCGTGGGCCCGTGCACCGCGGCGAGCCCGCCGTTCCTGTTCGACATGGCCGACGACACCACCACCCCCGACCGGGCCCGGATCATCAGACTGCTGCTCAGCATCGGACGCGACGCCCTGAGCCGTGACCCCGACGGCATCTACTTCACGGTGTGCGGTGTGATCCACGCGCACTGGCGCCGGCGATGCCGCAGACCGAGCCTCCGCGCTGCTCAGCTCACCGCTGGCGCGTGCACCGGCAGATTGCCCCCGGCGTCGGCTTCGAGTAGCAATTCGCGCCCCACGCGGGGCAGCCGAGCACGGGGGCATCCTGATTGGCGAGTGCGCTGGACATCCAGGGGGTGTGGCTAACGCGCGTAGCGGGCGTGCCCTATGTGCCACACGTAGGAGGCTGCGACGGCTTCCACGGCGTGAGCGTGATCCGCGAGTGCGTTCTTGCTGTCGGCGGCGAGTTCGGTGATTCGAAGGCGTGCGGTGGAGGCTCGGTCTTCACACATGCGGGAGGCCAGGCGGAACGCCCCTTCGAGGTCGCACTCGCGGTGTCGGATCAGCAGGGTCGGCAGGCTCAGAGGAGTCGGGCCACCGCGATCTGTCTCCTTCGCGTACGAGGCAAGGTCGTTGATCCACCCGGCAAGGTCGGCAACGGCCTTCTCCATTTCCCGCACCGCCGCCGAGGCTCGCTGATCCTCGGTCAGTTCGTATCCGAGCGCGACTTCCGCAGTCGCCATGACGGTCCGGACGAAGACCGTGTGGGGGCGCATCGCGCAATAGTCGCTCAGGGTGACCTGGTCGGGCCTGTCGAGGTGATGGGCCTCCCAGAGGATGCCGAAGAGGTTGTCCCGCAGGTGCGCGGTGAGCCGCAGGTACTGCGTGGGCGTGGCCCGTTCCCGGAACCGGTGCAGGAGGTCCCGCAGGGCGGTGACGCAGGCGTCGTCATCGGCCGCCGGCTCGTCGTGGCCGGCCAGCAGATGGACACAGTGACTGATGCGGCGGACCAGACGGGCGGTGTCACGGCCTCCTTCGGCCTCGCCGTGTACGTCGTCGAACGCGGTGAGCCACAGAAAGAGATCGGCACAGAGGAACACGCCGTCCCGGTCCGCCGTGGGCAGGACACGAGCCACCCCCTGGGCCGTGATGTTGCAGAGGGCCTTCGCCTCGCCGGGCGAACCGATCAAGGGGAAGGTCCGGAGCCAGTGGGCGGTCTGTTCCTCGATGGCGTCGGCATACGGGCTGGTGGCGAAGGGGCCGGGGAAAGAGTCTCGGAGGTCGGGCATCGGCAGGGTACGCGCGTCCGAGCTGCGGGTGTGGCTCATGCGGCTGTCCCCGCGACGGCCCGCTGCCTGGTTTCGGCGACCATACGGGGGTCCGACGGGTGCACGGTGAGCAGCCCGATCGGCTCCACGGTGGCGCCGGGAACGGGCCGCAGCCGCCAGCGGGACGCGATGAACGCCGTGATGACGATCGCCTCCGTCCAGGCGAACGCGTCACCGATGCACATGCGTTTTCCCGACCCGAAGGGGATGAAGGCCGCCCTCGGAGGCTGGGGGCGCTCCGGCAGCCAGCGGTCGGGGTCGAAGCGCAGCGGGTCGGGGTACAGGACCGGGTCGCGGTGCAGTGCGTAGGGACTCCACAGCACCTGCTCACCCGCCGGGAGGCTGAACTGCCCGAGGCGCACGGGCTTGGTGGCCTGCCGGGTCACCAGCCAGCCGGCGTGGTGCAGGCGCAGGGTCTCACTGACCAGTCTGCGGGTGAAGGCGAGCCGGGGGACGTGCTCGGCGGTGATCGGGCCCTCTCCGACCACGGAGTCGACCTCCTCGTGCAGCCTGCGCTCCAGCTCGGGGTCGCGGCCCAGCTCGTGGAACAGCCAGGCCAGCATGACTCCCGTCGTCTCGGAGCCCGCGGCCAGCAGCCCGATGATCTCCGAAAGGATCTCGTTGTCGGGCAGTGGCGCACCGGTTTCGTCCCGGGCCTCCAGGAGCAGTGTCACGAGGTCGTTGTGGGCGTCGGGGTCCGCCCGGCGCTCCGCGATGATGTCTGCCACCTCGCTGCGCAGCAGGCTGCGGGCGGCCCTGAGCCGCCGGTTGCTGCGGGTGGGCAGCCGTTCCAGCGAGGACACGGGCACCATGGTGCGCCAGATGGCGGCCGTGAAGACCGTGTCGACGGCGTCGAGGATCGCGCGCGCCCGCTCCTGCTCCGCGCGGAAGGAGCACAGCACTGACAGGGCCACGTCCTGGGCCATGAGCCCCATTGTGGTCTTCAGGTCGAGCAGTTCCCCCTCACCCCAGGCCGTGATGGACGGCTCCACCGTTTCCCGCATCGTGTTGACGTACCCGCTGATCTGCTCGCGGTGGAAGGCGGGCTGGAGCAGGCGGCGCCGACGCAGGTGCGGCTCGCCTTCCGCGACCGGCAGGGCCGACTGACCGAAAAGCTTGAGCTTCTCGCCCAGCAACCCCTTGGAGAAGGAGCCGGACTTGCTGGTGAGCATCTCGTGGATCAGCTCGTGCGAGTTGACCACGGTCACCTTCTTGGGGCCGACCGACATACGGACGATCGGCCCGTATGTGCGCAGGCGTTCGACGAACTCCAGGCGGTCCTTGATCAGAGGTACAGCGTGTCCGATGAGCGGCAGCCGCCCCGGAGCGGTCGGCGGAACGTCCATGTCGGCAGTCACATCTATGTCGGGAGTCACGCGTCCGTCCTTTCCACATCTGCCTCTGTACATGCGGCTGCGCGACGTGCCCGCAGCAACTCCCGCGCAGCGAGCACCTCCGCTTCGATCACTGCGGTGGGCGCGTACAAGGTTTTGTCGTGCCACAGGGCGGGGTGCTGGTGGCCGGGGTGCGAGGCGGCGCGCAGATACGTTTCGGCAAGGTCCAGGGCCCGGGTGTGCTGCGGCCGCGGTGTGGGGGTGGCGGCGCTCAGCAGGATTTTGACGGCGTATGCGGTTTCTTCGACGGTGCTGCCCCACACGCCCCAGGAGCCGTCTGCGCGCTGAGTGTCAGTTGTCCACGCGGCGGCGCTCTGGACGGCCCTGGACGCGTGGTGGCCGCCGTACTGTGCGAGCGCGGTGACGCTTCGCGCGGTGGCGTAGTAGGGGGAGGCATGCCATTTGTCGGTCCAGTGTCCTTCGGGTTGCTGCCGGCCGGTCAGCCAGTCGCACAGCTTCGCTGCTCGGGGACCGTATGTGTCGTCCGCCGTCGGGCAGCGCCGCAGGTAGCTCACTAGGGCCTGGAGAGCGTGGGCGTTGGCGGTGACCGATCCGGTGTCCTCGCCGATGTAGCAGTCGTAGTGGCTGCCGTTGTGGAACAGGTCCAGCGGTGCCGGGTCGTACGGCAGGCCGACGAGCGAGGCAACCAGCACCGCCATGGCGGTGTCGTCGGCATCGGTCATGAGGCCGGGCGCACCGCGCACGCCTTGAGGATCGTAGATCTCCTCGGCCCACCCGCGGACAGTGGGAAGAGCGGCAGCGGGCAGGTGGGCGCGCGCCAGCGCGGCGGCGACCCACAGCCGTTCGACCACGCGGAGGGGCGCGGCCTCGGGGAAGAGACCGTCGTAGCGCTGCGCCACTGCTGTGAGATCGGCGACGGCCTGAGCGGTAGTGGCGGGTGACCGCGTTGCCCGTGCCGCGGTGGCGGCCGGCGAACTGCCCAGCAGGCCTTCGACGTCAGGGACGAGAGCCGGCGGTATGTAGCTGCCTATGCCTTCGAACGTGTGGTGAAACTTGACGGGCAGGCTGCCCGCCGACTCGTACCGCTCGGCCACGCGAGCAGGAGCCGATCCGTGGAAGCCGCCCGGAACCGGCAGCCGGGGGCCACCGATACCTGGCACGTCCTCGCCGGTGGTCGGAGAACCCAACTTCTCGTTGATCTCGGCTACCAGGCTGGGTACGAGTATTTCCGCTGCAGCCGTGTCCGGCCACGGGCACACCGGTGGCAGTGAACGCAGAACGTCGAGGCCCCTGTTCACCGCGGCCGTGAGCCGGCCGGTGACCTCTGCGGATGTGGTGCCCCTTCGCAGGACCGCCAGTGCGGCCTCCACTCCGCTGAGTGTCGGCAGGAGCCGGTAGGGCAGCGGTCCCTCCCCCCAACTGCCGTCGGACGCCTGCTGTTCCAGCAGGTACGTGATCCGCCGTGGCTCCCCGGGCAGCCACGGCGCCGCAGAAAGGACGCGGGCCGTCTCGTACAGGGACGGGGAGACGCTTCCCCATCTGTCCTGGTCGGCCCGGGCCACCAGGCTGGTGGCTCGTTCGGCGTAGGACGTGCCGATGGGCGTGCTGATGGGCGTGCTGATGCTCATGGGGCGACTTCCTCCTCGGAGTTCTGATGACGGTGCGCGGCGACGCCTTATGTCTGCCTGGCCGTTGCGTCCAGGGCGAGCCGGCGCAGGGAGGCTGTGGCACTTCCCGGGAAGGGAGCGTTGTCCAGGGCGGCGAGGGCGGCCGCCCGTCGTGTGGTGATCATTTCCTCCACGGTCTGCCGGGCGCCGGTTGAGTCCAGGATCGTGCGGACCGCGGCGGCGTGTTCCTCGTTGAGGTCGCTTCGGCCGACGAGCTCGCGCAGTGTTTTCAGTTCGGCCGCGGAGGCTCGCTGGACCGCGAGCGCCATCAGGACGGTGGCCTTGCCCTCGCGCAGGTCGTCCAGTACTGGTTTGCCTGTTTTGGCGGGATCACCGAACACCCCGAGCAGGTCGTCCCGCAGCTGAAACGCTTCTCCTAGTGGTATGCCGAAACCGGTGCAAGCATCGAGAACGGGCGGGGTTGCCCCGGCCACTGCCGCCCCTATGTGCAGGGGCCGTTCTATGGTGTATTTAGCCGTCTTGTATCGAATAACGTGCAGTGCCGTATCCACATCGCCGGTAAGGCGGCCGGTGGTCTGCAAGTCCAGGAGCTGGCCGTACATGACCTCGCTCCGCATTTCGGCCACCAGGGGCAGCACCTGCGCCAGCCGCTCCGGGCTGAGGTCCGCTGTGCGGAGAAGTTCATCGGACCACACCAGGGCCAGGTCTCCGAGAAGGACGGCAGCGCCCAGACCGTGAGCCTCGGCCCTGCTGTCCGGGCCGCCGCTGTCGGTGTACGCGGTGGCCAGTGCACGGTGGGCGGACGGACGGCCGCGGCGGATATCGCTGTCATCCATCACGTCGTCGTGTACCAGGGCGAACACCTGGAAGAGTTCGAGGCTGGCGGCAGCGCGAACGGCAGCAGTCATGTCACCTGTTGCGCCGGCGGCTTGCCATCCGTACAGGCACAGCAGGGACCGAAGCCGTTTTCCGCCGGTCAGGAGTCCGCGCAGGGCGTTGGTCAGGTGGAGCAGCTCGATTCCTGGCGCAGCACGTTCCTTGGTGTCCAGGAATCCGGTCAGAGCCGAGCCCACCTTCTGTCGTAGGGAAGAGAGGTCGGGCAGTCTTGTGGGAAGGGTTTGTGTCACCGGCGGTTGATCCTCTTTCGTTCGAGAACCGTCATTGCGGTTCCGTTCTTGCAGAGGACGGGCCAACGGACCCGCGTTTCCTCCCTGGGGCTGTAGCGGTGGTGCCGGCCGGCTCCCGGGCGGCACCACCGCTGTGACGATCGACGGCAGGTGATACGGCTTCTACGCCTCAGTGCCGCCTGATGTCGGGGAGAATGTCGTGTCCCGCTCGGGGCGGGAGGGGCTCCGGCTCCAGGGGGTGGCCCCGTTGGCGTCGGGGGTCAGCGGGGTGAATCGGGCCGGGAGCGCGGTGAGCGTCCGGTGGACAGCCCCGGGGCGGTAGGTCAGGTTGTCGGCGGGAACGTCCAGTTCGATGTCCGGCAGGTAGGTCAGGAGCCTCTCGATGGCGGCCGTGGCGATCAGTGTGGCGACGTCACGGGCGGGACACGTATGGGGCCCTGCGGCGAAGGCCAGGTGTGCCTTGTTCCCGGAGCGGTAGCCGTCCGTCGGCATGCCCGAGTGCGGGCAGGTGTTGGCGGCGGCGTACGACACCATGACGGGCGAGCCTGCGGGGATGCGAGCGCCGTGGAAGGTCACGTCCTTCTTGGGGAAGTGGACGCTGTAGTTGGCCAGTGGCGCGTCGTGCCACAGCGCGTCATCAATGGCGTGCTGGATGGGCAGGCTCCCGGTGGTCAGGGTGCCGAAATAGCGGTCGTCGCTGAGCAGGCGGACGAGTGTGTTGGCAATGAGGTTGCACAGTGGCTCGTTCCCGGCCCCGAGGGTGATGAGGATCTGGTTGACAGCCTCTTCCTGGCTCAGCCCGTTGGGGTGATCGATGAACCAGGAAGTCAAATCGTGGCCGCGCTGTGCCGCTTTGGTCGCGTAGAGGGTTTCGAGGTAGGCGCCGAACGCCTGCGCGCCCGCTGCCTGTTTCTCCGGATCGCTGTCCATCATCGCCCCGAGCGCCCACACAAGCCGCGGGCCCTCCTCGTCCGGCATACCGAACAGTGCGTTGAAGACCATCAGGGGCAGCCGCTGCGCGTACTGGCGGACGAGGTCGACCGTCCCGGTATCGGCGAATTCCTGGAGCAGCGTGTCGGCGAAGCGGAATGTCAGGGTGCGCACATCATGGGGGTCCAGGAGACCGAAGCTGTCCGTGATCACACGTCGCAGGTGCGCGTGTGCCTCGCCGTCGGCGAAGAACAGACTCGGCCGCCACTCCACCAGGGGCCGGATCGGGCTGTCCTCCGGCACCTGCGGCAGCCAGCTCCGGGTGTCCTTGGTCCACGTATCGGTGTCCAGGAGGAGGTCGAGGGCGGCCCGGTAGTCGGTGACCAGGTGGACCACGACACCGGGGGCCACCTCGGCTTCGCCGATCGGCCCCTGCCTGCGCAGCAGTTCATAGCTGCGCTGCGGGTTCGCGGCGTGTTCGGCCCCGTGCAGGGACACGGGGGCTTCGGCTGGTGTGAGCGTCACGAGGCTTTGACTCCGGCAACGGATATGGAATGGGCGGTCAGTTGGGCGAGGGCGTGCAGGCCGCTGTTCTTCTCTCGTGCGTCACAGGTGACCAGTGGTGTCTCCGGGGCGAGGTCGAGCTTCGAACGGATGAGCGCCAAGTCGTACTTGGGTGAGTCAGGGAAGACATTGACAGCGACGGCGTACGGCAAACCGCGCTCCTCGATGAGTTCCATCACTTCCCAGGAGTCCTTGAGCCGCCGGGTGTCGACCAGGACGAGGGCACCGAGTGCTCCGAACGCGATGCCTTCCCACAGCGGAAGGAAGCGGCGCTGCCCCGGAGTTCCGTACAGGTACAGAACGATCTTGTCGCCCGGCAGCGTCAGACGGCCGAAGTCGATGGCGACCGTGGTGGTGGTTTTGTCGCGCAGGACATCGTGGCTGAGGTCATCGGTAGCGACCGCCGCGTTCGTCATGACCTCGTCGGTGTGCAGTGTCGGAATCTGCGACAGCGACTTGACCACGGTCGTCTTGCCGATACCGAGCGGGCCGGCAACGAGGATCTTGATCCTTCGGTGTTCCCCCTCGGGCAGGTAGACGGGGGGCGAGCTAGGCGGCAAGGAGAGCGTGGAGTCCACTCAGAACCTCCTCCAGGACTTCTTTCGACGGTCGGCCATCGTTCGACGCGCGGAGGGCGTCCGGAAGCGGGACGGTGGCCTTTAACTGACCGTCACTGACAAGTTGTTCGGCGAGCACCAGAGTCACGCTGACCGGGAGGCCGAGGTAGCCGGCCAGTTCGACGACGCTGAGCGATCCGTCGGTAAGGAGCTCGATCACGCGCTGGTGCACCGCTGTGTGGTACCTCGCGAGGGGCAGACCACTGGCACGCAGAGCGGCCAGCGAATCGAGGGTGCCCGAGAGGCCGGCGCCGGGGCTGGTCCCGGTCGCGAGGTAGGCCGGCAGCAGCCGTCGCTGTTCCTGGCCGCGACTCATGACGCCCCGTCGCTGGTACGGGCGGGAACGGACATTATCTGTTCCCCGAGTTTCATCGCCTGGCGGGCCATGGTGGCCGCGACCACTCCCATGGGCATGTCCTCGTCGCCCGCCGCCGCGATCAGTGTGTTGGTTCCTTCGCCGACCGGCATGACCATGTAGATGCCCCGGTCGTTGTGCGAGGTGACGGTCTTGAGCGGAGTGCTTCGAGGCGCTCCCAGAACGGCGTTGGTGGCGGCGCGGGAGGCGGAGTGCAGCGCGGCGGTCATCGCACCGATGCCGTCTGCCTCGTCCTTGGTGAGATCCTCGGAGATGGCCTGGACCATCCCGTCGAGAGTCATGGTCAGGGCGTGCCGGACACCACGGATTTCGGTGATGGGCTTCAGGACCCAGGCGGACGGGCTGGTCTCTTCGTGGGTTTCAGGCATGGTCACAGTGTTGACTCCGAATCGGTGACGGACCGGTCGCCGGTGAGGCCACTTTGGAAATCGCTCCACATGGCACCGGTGTCTTCCGGGTTCAAGGGGCGGGGCGCTGCGGCGGACTCATCATTGGTGGCTGTCGCTGAGAAACGGCGGCGGCGCTGTGGAAGCGCGGCCGCGCCGGTCGGCGCGGGCGATTGCGCGGGCGAGTCGGCAGCGGCGGGCCGCTTGTGGGCCTGTGGCGCCACGGCAGGTTGGGGAGCCATGACCGACGGAGGTGTGGCGTTTTCGTCGATCGAGGTCAACAAGTTCTCGGGAATGGACACCACAGCGCGCACCCCGCCATAGGGAGAGGAAGTGTCGATGGAGACATGGAGGCCGTAGTCGGCGACGAGACGGCCGATGGCGGCGAAGCCCATGGACGGCGGATCGCCGAGTTCGAGGAGCAACACCTCCTGCTGGTCACCCGATATCAGACTTCGGCCGCGGGCGAGCGCTTCTGAGGTCATGCCCTTGCCGGCGTCGTCGATCGTGATGCACACACTGCCGTTGCCGGTCTGGATCAAGCCGACGTCCACCATGAGGTCGTCACGGGAGTGCTCCAGCGCGTTGGCCATCAGCTCGGCGCAGACCACAGCGACAGGCTCGGCCGCGCGCCCGACCACGCCGATGTTGGAAAGGCCCAGCCGGGAAACGATGTTGATGCGGTCGAAGCCGCGCAGCCGGGAGGAGGCGCCACTGACGACCTCGCTCACGTAGGTGTCCTTGCGGACGTGACCCGGCCAGCCTCCGCACACGATGGCGGATTTCTGTGTGAGGCGCAGGTTCTGCTCATTGAGGTGGTCGGACTCGAGCAGGCTCTGCGTCAGACGGGGCGGCGCGCTGAACTCGTGCTGTAGTCCCACGATATTCGTCTGCAACCGGTAGGAGAGGGCCTGGGACTCCTGAGTCGCGCCACGCAGAGCAGCCCGAGCAGCGGCGTCGATGCGGCGCCTTTCCTTGAGGACGATGCCAGAAACCGCTTCGGGCAGGGCGTCGAGGAGCTGGGCAGCCTCGGACCCCGCGAGGTTCTTGTGCAGGAGTCCGGGGACGGGGTGATGAGAGCTGATCAGGTGCAGTGCGAGAGCGGGAAGCCGATTGGAGACGAGGTGACGCACTTCGTCGAGAATCTCCGCCTCGCGGGTAGTGAGTTCCTGCGTGCGGGACTCTGCGGCCTGCCTGTTCTGCACCTCGGTCCGGGCCCGGCCCTCGGCAGCCTGCACACGGGAATTGGCGGCCTGCGCCTCCGTGGACAAGTCTCTGCCCCGTCGTATGTGTTTGCGGCGCGAGCGTGCCAGGAGCAGCGCCCAGACTGCTAGGAGGAGGGACAAGACGCCGAGGGCAAGGGCGATTTTTGAGGACAAGGTCACGGAGTGTGGTCCTAGGGGTCGGTCGAGCCTTCGAAGAACGGCGCAGCGATTCACTCCCCCGTAGGGGTGGTGAGTGCGGACTCCGGAGAGCTGGCGGACAGGAGAACAATGTGGCAATTCGTGAATAGTGTGTGGACCGGTCGTACAGGGCGAAGAAGTGCCACCGCAGACAAACCACTGCGAGGCCGAGGCGGGGCCCGGTGAATCGCCCGAGCCGGCCAAGGCTCCAGCGGCGCCATCCCCGCGGGCAGCGTCGGCCGTCCGGCCGGCCCTCGCGAAATTCCCGGCTCCGGAAACGGTCGCAGGGCGGAGCCCGCTGAACGCAAACGAACAGGTTCATCAGAGCTCCGTCGAGGGCTGCGAACGTCGGCTACATCGGGCGCTTCCCGCCATCGCACGCAGTCGACTCGCGGCCTTGCCACTTCCTAAAACGCGGTCAGTTTACTGGAGTTGATCAGTAGACGCGGCGTCGATGGGCCCGCAGTCATGAACCGGACGATCTTTGCTTGCTGGGTTCTCGCCGATCGCACGGCGTGAGATCGTCACCCGCGGCCTCGGCACGTGTGTCGAGGAGGCCATGGGCCTCTCGCTCGACGAGTGCGACGGCGTGTTCCTGTCCGTCGACGTCGACGTGGTCGACCCGGGCATGGCGCCGGGCACCGGAACCCCCGAGCCCGGCGGCCTGACGTCCCGACAGTTCCTGGACATCATCCGGCGCCTGGTGTTCGAACTCCCGGTCGTCGGCGTCGACATCGTCGAGGTGTACCCGCCGTACGACCATGCGGAAATCACCGCGATGCCCGGCAACCGGATCGTGCTCGAAGCCCTGTGCGGCATCGCGGCCCGCGGTCGCGGCGACACCTGGCAACCGGCCCGCCCCCTGCTCGAAGGACGCGGCACCGCAGCGCAGTGAACAAGACCCAGTGACGGACGCGGCGGCCGGAGACATTGGCACTGGTACCACGGCGGCATCAAGATGGCCGGGCCCGCCGCCCAACTCCTCGGCACCGGCGCCGCACTGCTGTGCCTCAACTCGCTGTACGTCGGACCTGTCGCATCGGCGCTGGACGGAGCAGACGTCTCCGTGCTGCTCGGCCCACTCGTCGGAGCCCCGGCATGCACGGTCCTCTTCAGCTCCCTCTGCTCCCGCCAACTCGACCAGGTCAGCCGAGACCGGGCCGACGAGTCCACCCGGTCGACGGCCGCCACCGCTTGAGCGCGGTGCCGCAGACCGCGGCAGTACCGTCACGTCGTCTCAAGGAAGGGGTGGAGCGGGAGGGCGGGTGCCGGGGTGATCACGTGCGAGCGCACTCCGAGTTCCAGGATGCGCAGGCCGCCGGTGAGTGGTGTCTCCCAGCTTTTGCGCGGCGATGTCCGTCATGCCCGAGGGATACCGACGGACCGGCTCCGGCCGATCGGCCGCGGCGACGCCTACGCGTCCGGCTTCCTCGTCATTGCCGTCCGGAGCCGGCCGACCGCCGCCTCGGCCGAGCGGGCCGCTCCGCACCAGCACGATCGGCTCGCCCGGCTGCACCACCTCGACTCCTACGACGTCGGGTCGGAGGTCGTCATCGCCGGGCTGGAACAGCGCTTCAAAGGGCGGCGGGCCGGGCGAGAGCCACGATGAACGTCGCCGTCCCCACCGCCACTTGACGACCGGTCGATCGAGGCCCGTGCTGACCGGCCGTCAGCACAACGCCGGAAAACCCCGCTCGGCTCGGCCGATGCGAGGCCGAGGGCGGTGCGACAGCTGTCAGCGGCCTTTCTTTTGTGCGGCCGAGTTGGTGCAGCTGGAGTGCGGGAGCGCCGGTGAGATGGGTCAGCGGAGGAACTCGTCGGCCAGGGCCGTGCGACCGCCCAGGCCTGCACGGCGACATCAATGGTCCGGAATGGATCAGGGCGGTACCCAACTCGGTGAGGCCGTCCTGGAGGAACACATCGAGACAGCGGACGCGGTCGAGTCCGGCGACCCAAAGCCGGACGCCGAACTCATGCGCAGGCATCTTGCCCACAGCCGCGGCATGCGGGCGGGACGGGCCGAGCCGGACTCCTGACCGAGAGGCGTACGCGGGACGCCGCGCACGCGCTTCCTCAGCCGGTCGGCGGGGCGGCTACCGCAGGACGAAGCCGGTGCCGAGGTCATCCGCGGGATTGAGCTCGAAGCGGTGCTCTCCGGTCCGGTACGCCTTCCCCGTGACCTCCGCAACGACGGCGGCGTGGCCGCCAACGGCCAACTCCGCGACGATCCGCGCGTGGAAGCGGGTGCCGACGATCGAGTCGTGGACGAGGATCTGGCCTGGCTTGAGGCGACCGGTCGCTGCGAGCACGGCGACACGGGAGCAGGTGCCGGAGCCGCACGGGGAACGGTCGACCTGGCCGTCGGCGAAGACGGTGACGTTGCGCTGGTGCGGGTTGCCGTTCTCGTCGATGCCGAGGTCGTCGTACAGGATGGTCCCGTAGATACCGCTGAGGCGGTCGTCGACGGGGTGACGGGCGTGCTCGCTGTCGTTCAGCGCCCATTTGACCTCGCGTCCGATCGCGATGAGGTCCGAGTAGTGCTCGGGGGTGACGGCCAGTCCTACGCTGGCTGCGTCCAGATGCGCGTAGATGGCGCCGCCGTAGGCGACATCGACGACGACGTCCCCGCAGGACGTGGCGACGGTTACGCGTTCGGCGAGCCGGTAGCTGGGGATGTTGACGAAGTCGACGCCGGTGATCTGTTCGCCGACGGTGTGCACGCACAGAGTGACCCGGCCTGACGGGACGTCGATGACGACTGTGGTGATGCCGGAGGGGTCGCGGGCGACGCGGCCGGTCTGCACGGCCCAGACGGCGAGTGCGATGGAACCGTGGCCGCAGGCTGTTGAGAAGCCGTCCTTGTGCCAGAACAGCACGCCGAAGTGAGCGCCCTCGTCGTCGGGTGGGGTGATGAACCCGCCGTACATGTCGGCGTGTCCGCGGGGTTCGAAACACAGCAGCTTACGCAGGTTGTCCACGTCGGGGTTGCCGATGGCGAGCATACGGCGTTCGGCGACTGTGGCCCCTTCGATGGCGACCGGCGGTTCGGGGACGATGCGGAACGGTTCACCGCCGGTGTGATAGTCGGTGGTGAGTACCTGGTGGATGGTCATGAGGTCCTCCACAGAACCGGTGAGGGCAGGGGCGTGAGGTGGTCAGAACCGGCCGGCGTCGACGAACTCAGCCAGTGCGGGACCGCGTGAGGTCGAGAGTCAGGGCGAGCCCGGCGGAGAAGACCCCGGTGAGGGAACCGGGCTGTCCACGCCTCGACCCGGGTTCTCGTGACCGTCCTCGGTGACGACCAGGTCGTCCTCGATCCGGACGCCGCTGCCGCGCCACTCCTCGGGCACGGTGAGGTCGTCCGGATGGGCCGGCCGCTTCCTCGCCGAGTCGGTGCTCGTGCTCGGTCCGCCCTGCCGGGACGTCGGTGCGGCGGCCGGTGACCTGGCTGCCGTCTCCGGTGCGTCGACCTCCACGGTCTCGGCGTCGGTGAATCCGCGCACCGTGGAGACCACGGCCTTGTGGAGTTCGGCGATCTCCAAGTCGCCCTTGACGAGGCGGAGATCGCTGAGCGCCTCTTCGAGTTCGGCGTCACGTTCCTCCTCGGTCGTGACGGCGGCCTCCCAGCGCGGCTCGTCTGCCCTCGCTGCCGCCGTTCGGCGGCGGCTCCCGGACGGTATCCCGCACCGCGCCCGCTCGGTGCCCAGAAGCGCCACTGGCACGGATCGGCCACGGCCGGCGGCCGCTGTGGTCGGGTGTGGTGCTGGGGCCGCGCAGGCCGCGCATCAAGGATGACGTATAAGCCCACGCGACATGAGCACAGCGCAGATCCGGGGGTTGTCCCCACCTCTGGAGGGGGCCCACCCACCTCGACGCCCGGCGTGGTGGCAACAAGGATCTGGATCTCCAAGGAATCGCACGTCGCGGCTGCTTGCCGGCCGGAAACCCGGGGGATCGAGATGGGACTCGCATGTGGACTCTGCCCTCGCAGACTGCTGTTGCTGTTGTCGGCAGCCTGCGTCGCCCTGATGCTGCTGTCACCGACGGCTGCGGCCGCCCCGACAGATGACCGACTCGCCTCGATCGAGGTGTCGTTCACCAGCGTGGACGGTGTGCGTCTGAACGGGACGGTGTTGAGCCCCACGTCAGGTGGCAGGGATCGGCCCGCGCTGGTGATGGTGCCGGGTGCGGGTCCCGGTGGCCGGTCGGAGTTGCGGGCCGCGGCCGAGTCCTACGCCCGGCACGGCATCGTGACTCTGATCTACGACAAACGCACCACCGGGTACTCCACTCTGCACCGCGACTACTCCCTCCTCGCCGATGACGCGCTTGCTGCGCTCCACTTGCTGCGCGACCGGCCCGGCGTCGACCGGGCCAGGACCGGGATGTGGGGACTGTCCGAGGGTGCGTGGGCGGTGTCTTCGGCGGCGAGTCGGTCGGCGGATGTGTCGTTCGTGATCACCGCAGGGGCGGTCGGCATGGAACCTGCACGGCAGCAGGCATGGGCCTATGGCGAGTACCTGGCTCATGCGGGTGTCTCCGGCTCGCTTCCGCACATCATGCAGGGCACCTTCACCCGGCAGCTCGTCGGCGCGGGCCTGTTCCCGGAGGCGGACTACGACCCGGTGCCGACGTGGCAGCGCGTCCGCCAGCCCGTGCTGGCCGAATGGGGCACCCTCGACCGCGAGGCCGCCCCGCAGGAGAGTTCCCGGATCATCGCCCGCGCACTGCACCGGGGCGGCAACAGGCATTACACCATCCGCTTCGTGCCGGACGTGCGGCACAACCTCAACACGACCCGCGACCACGGATTCGACCGAATCTCCCGACTGCCGTCCGACTACGCCGACTTCGAAGCGGCATGGATCGAGCGCCTGAGCAGCGGACTGCCGCCCAGGAGCATCGACCCGGCACCGCACCAGCAGCGGAAGACCCGCGCCTTGCCGTCGCCGGTCTGGTACGACGCCGGCCAAGTCCAGCTGGCGGCCCTGTGCGTGCTCGCGATCGGTTTCGCCGGGTATCCGCTGTGCGCGCTCGTTCGCCGCGTCGGCAAGGGGCGAGGTCGGCGGGCGCCGTCGCTGCGCGCCGCACGGTGGCTCTCGGGGACCGGCCTTGCGGTGCTCGTGGGGATGCCCGTCTATCTGCTCTTCCTCGCGCTGACCGCCGCGGGTGTCACCGGTCCTGTCCTCCTGGGGCGCACGCTGCCCTGGCTCGCCCTGCAGCTCCTGGCCGTCGCCGTGGTTGGGGCGACCGCGTGGACGGTGGTTTCGTGGTGGCACGGGCAAGGGAGGTCCGGCCGAGCCGAGAGTGTCCGCCTCGGTCTTCTCTCCGCGGCGGGACTGGTTTTCGTACCGTGGGGGATGTATTGGGGGCTTCTCGTCCCCTGAGCGCTCTCGACCTTGTCGAGAAGTGGGTGTCAGGGCGCGCAGAAGTGGAGGCCGACCATCGACAGGCCCAGGACCACGACTGTCACGATCGGCACCCAGAGCACGGTGAGGAATCCGCGGCGCACCTTCTGCTGGGCGAGGGCCGATCCGCGGCGGGAGGCGGTCGGAGTGACGCTGGAGGGGTGGTGACCGAGGCTTTCAGGGTGGGGTCGGGCGCCCAACAGCCACCACCCGACGACCATGCGGAAACCTCAGTAACCGCGCACGTGCAGGCCGAAACCCTTGCGGCCCGGCACTTCCAGGCCCTCCTTCAACCGCAGTGACGGGATCTCGTAGTCACCGAAGTTCTGGCGCCGGAACGCGATCGGCTCGGTCGTCTCCAGCGACAGCAGCCGCTCCTTCCACGCCTTCGCGGCGTCCTCGAAGTCGCCGCCGGTGATCTTGTCGGTGCCGTACAGCACGAACGGCGGCAGCACCTCCACGCCCGGGTAGTACAGGATCCCGTGGTGGATCGGGAACAGCAGGTCCTCGATCGGGCCGTTGATCCCGCGGTCGGTGAGGAGGCCGAGCGCGGCCTTTACGCGGACTGGGAGAAATGCACCCTCGACGTGGTCGGGCACCTGCGCCTGGCCGCCGGCAAATACCCCGAGGACCCCCGCCTGGCCTCGCTCATCGGCGAGCTGGCGATGGGCAGCGAGCGCTTCCGCCGCCTCTGGGCCCGCGCGCCCGCACACATGGACGCAAGGCGTACCGGCACCCGCTGGTCGGACTGCTGGAACTGCACCAGGAGAACTTCGCACTACCGGACGAATCCGGCATGGAGCTGCTGGTGCTTTCCGCGGCCCCCGGTAGCCCCACCGAGGACGGGCTGCGCCTGCTCGCGGGCCTGGGTGCGGACAGCGGCGACGCGCATCCCACAGTGAACGCTCGGGTCCGCGAGTAACTCAACGACGACCACCGCCACCCATCGCGGCCGTGGCGGTCCGCTCCCTCGGGGCCCGCGGAGCCATCACTTCTGTTGTCAAGCGATCGTTTGTGAGAGTTGGACCTTGCTGCGCGAACGCTTGGGCGGGAGACGGGCATGCGCGGCAGTCGAACCTAACGAGCACTTTATGTAACTGATGCAGTACGTTGTGTGACGTGTTTGTGATGCGGCGTCACTTCAGGTCGTCAGCGCTCCCAGCAATCCTCGCTGTGGTGCTGGCCGCTCTCGTGCACGTGCTGGCCTGCGCCCACGGGCCCGAGCTCGGGCGCGCCGCCGGTTCCGACTCCCTGCCGGTCGCAGCCCTGGCCGCGGCCGCGTCTGCCCAACCCGCTCCGGGCCCGGAGCGGGCCGCGGGTGAGCAGGGCCTGCGGTTCGCCGACTGCACGGGGGTGGACGAACCCAGTGTGCTGTCCCGGGACATGGGTGCGCCGCCGACGCCGGACGTTGTGGCGCCCGAGGGCGTGGTGGAGCGGGAGCCGTTTGCGGGTACCGGGTGCGCAGCCCCTGGACGGGGCTCGCCAGGGGATCACGATGAGCAGCAACGGGTGCGGTCGGTGCTGGGGGTTTGGCGGACCTGATCGGGACGCACCGCGCGGAGTGACGGAGCTGCCCGATGGCCTCCGTCGTGCCGTGGCGGTGTTCGCGCGTCCTGAACAGTCGTCACGATCACGCGGTCCGCCGAAGTGGGTGGGGCCGTGGGAGAACTCACGCTATGAACCCTTTGCACACCACTGCCCCCTGTTCGCCTGCCCAGCTGCTGGCGCCCTCGGCTCCGGCCGCGCACACTCCCGCCGGGCTGGTCGGCGACACACCGGTCCTGTGGGTCGGTGAGCCGTTCACCGCCGCCGGCGGGTTCTGGGCCAAACTGGAAGGCCGTAATCCGGGCGGGATCAAGGACCGGACCGCGCTGTACATGGTGGCCCGTGCCCGTGAGCGCGGCGAGCTGCTGCCCGGGGCGCCGATCGTGGAATCGACCTCCGGCACCTTGGGGCTGGGCCTGGCCCTGGCCGGGGTGACGTTCGGGCATCCGGTGGCGGTGGTCACCGACCCCGGCATGGAACCTTTGATGCGGGGCCTGCTGACCGCCTATGGCGCCGAGCTGCACCTGGTGGGCGAGCCGCACCCGGTCGGGGGCTGGCAGCAGGCCCGCCGGGAGAAGGTCGACCAGCTGCTGATCGGCCGTCCGGATGCGTGGTGTCCGGATCAGTACCACAACCCCGACAACGTGGCCGCCTACGCACCTCTCGCTCACGAGCTGGTCGCCCAGCTGGGCCGGATCGACACCTTGGTGGTGAGCGTGGGCACCGGCGGCCACTCGGCCGGCATCGGCCGGGTGCTGCGCGGCTTCTTCCCCTCGTTGCGGATCGTGGGGGTGGACACCTGCGGCTCCACGATCTTCGGACAGCCCGCCGGACCCCGGCTGATGCGCGGGCTGGGCTCCAGCATCTACCCCCGCAACGTCGACTACGCCCTGTTCGACGAGGTGCACTGGGTTGCGGCCGGTGAGGCGGTCTGGGCCGCCCGCGCCCTGGCGAAGGCCCGCTATGCGACGGGCGGGTGGAGCGTGGGCGCGGTCGCGCTGGTCGCCCGCCACTTGGCTGCCACCTCTCCTGCGGAGACGAAGATCGCCGCTGTCTTCCCCGACGGCCCGCAGCGGTATGTCGGCACCGTCTTCGACGACGGCTGGTGCCGCGAGAAGCAGCTGCTCGGCCAGGGGTCGGCCGACGGGCCCGACGAGCTGGCGCACCCGGGCGAGCGGGTCGTTGCCCGCTGGAGCCGCTGTACGACGGTCCTCGATCCCCTGGCCGGGGCCGCCCCGAAAACCGCGGGCGAGCGCGGGCTGGCGGGGGTGGCCCGGTGAGGACTCTGCTGACCACGACGCGGAGTTTCCCTCCGGCGGTGCGGCTGCTGATGGCCAATCAGTTCGCCATCAACCTCGCCTTCTACATGCTCATGCCGTATCTCGCGGCGCATCTGGCCGGGGAGCTGGGGCTGGCGGCGTGGGCGGTCGGTCTGGTGTTGGGGGTGCGGAACTTCTCCCAGCAGGGCATGTTCCTGATCGGCGGGACGATCGCGGACCGCTTCGGCTACAAGGCCCCGATCATGGCCGGGTGTCTGCTGCGCACGGGTGGGTTCGCCCTGCTGGGGTGGGTCGACAACCTGCCCGCCCTGGTGGCCGCGTCGGCGGCGACCGGGTTCGCCGGAGCCATGTTCAACCCGGCCGTGCGCGCCTACCTCGCGGCCGAAGCCGGCGAGCGGCGGGTGGATGCGTTCGCCGCGTTCAACGTGTACTACCAGGCCGGGATGCTGCTGGGTCCGCTGGTGGGCCTGGCCTTGCTGGCTACCGACTTCCGTCTGGTGTGCACGGTGGCGGCCGCCATCTTCGCGGGGCTTACCGTGCTCCAGGGCCGGGCGTTGCCCGCCCGCCGTGCCGGGGGCACCGGAACAGGCAGCGACGCGGGTGGCGGCGGGGTGCTGGCGCAGTGGCGTCAGGTCGCCGCGAACCGGCCGTTCCTGCTGTTCTCCCTGGCGATGATCGGCTCCTATGTGCTGACCTTCCAGGTCTACCTGGCCCTGCCGATGGCCGCGGACGCCGTGCTCGGTACGGACGGGACGAAGGTGACCAGCGGGCTGTTCGTGCTGTCCGCCGCGGTGGCGGTGGCCGGGCAGCTGCGGCTGACCGCCTGGGCGAAGGCCCGGTGGAGCCGTCCGCAGGCGATGGTGGGCGGGCTGGCCGCCATGGGGCTGGCCTTCGTGCCGCTCGCCCTCGCCCCGCCCGGCACGGACGGCTGGCAGGTAGCCGTTCAGCTCGGCGCGCTGGCGGCGGCCGTCGTCCTGCTGGCCGCGGGCAGTGCGGTGGTCTACCCGCTGGAGATGGACACTGTCGTCGCGCTGTCGGGCAACCGGCTGGTCGCCACGCACTACGGCCTCTACAACACCGTGTCCGGGCTGGGCATCACGCTGGGGAACCTGGCCACCGGAGCGCTGTGGGACTACGCCGCCTCCCATCACGCGCTGTGGCTGACCTGGGCCGCCCTGAGCGCCACTGGCCTGGCAGGTGCCGGTGCCGTGTGCGCGCTGGCCCGCACCGGCCGCATCAACTCCCCGGCGCCCGTTCCGGTTCCTGCGTGACGTGGGCGGCGCGGACCAGCGGCCCATCAGGTCGGTTCGTCTGCGCCGCCCGTTGTGGGGGGGCGAGCTCACGAAGGACAGCCTCCGCACACCGCGGACTCTTCGCCGGTGCCGACCCCTTGACGGCACCCAGGGTGTACCCGGCCGTCCCGGCACAGCGCACGGCCCGTCCACTCCGAAGGATCAGCCTCAGCCTCAGCCGCCGCTACCCCCTCGCGACGGGTCTCGCTCTGCCGGGGGTGTCACCATGACCTGCCCACGGCTCCCACGGGCGGGTGATCATCTTCGCTCTAACGGGGGGTGTCTGGAGATATCCGCTACCGGCGACCGAACAGCGGCATCCAGGATGCGTGGGCACCAACTGCTGGTCTCGTGACGGTGCTGTCGGTTCCCCTTCAACGATTGGGATTGTGCTCATGGCTTCGCTCCTTTCTCCTCGCCGCCTTGGCTCCCTCACTGGCGCGGCGCTCATGCTCGCCCTCGGCGCGGGGGTGTCGTCCTCCGTGGCGGCTCCTGCGTCCTGGGCTGCCCATGAGGTGTGCCTGGACGCCGGCAACACCCGCAACAACGGTGATCAGGTACGCCTCTGGAAGTGCGTCAACCACAAGAACCAGCGGTTCGTGATCACCAATGGACAGATCAAGGTTGAAGACACGATCGGCGCCGCCAAGGAGATGTGCCTGGACGCCGGTAACACCCGCAACAACGGTGATCGTGTGCGCATCTGGCAGTGCGTCAACCACACAAACCAGAAGTGGATCGTCCGCAACGCTCAGATTGTGCTCGCCGACACGGTGGGCAAGCGCCAGGAGATGTGCCTGGACGCCGGTAACACCCGCAACAACGGTGACCGTGTGCGCATCTGGCAGTGCGTCGACCACACCAACCAGAAGTGGGTCATCCAGCAGGGTTATATCAAGGTCGCGGACACCATCTGATCGGCTCCCTCAGCCGCCTCGGTCCTGGCCTCCCTTCCCAGGGCCGAGGCCTGATGGGCGGTCCGGTGCTCCTTGGCTCCGCCCGGGAGCGGAAGGTGGCCCGGCGTCGTGGAGCAGGTGGTGCACAGTGGTCGGAGCGAGCCGCCGCGTGACCAGACGCGCTGCCCCACGACCCGCCGCTCCGGGCCACGCCGTCCAGCCGGATCCGGTGACGGTCGTCGACCTCGCGCAGGCTGGGACGGACGTACCGGCGGGCGCTACTGGTGTCAGGGTGCACGGTCACCGACGGGCCATTCGATGCGCCACCCTGCTCAGACCCGGCTCCGACCATACGGATGTACACGGGGAAGTGCGACAGTTCGTCCGTGTCGAGGGTCGGCGAGCGCGGGTCGTTGTACTCCTGGGAGTTGACGTTGCTGTCCTGCCCCAGGAAGAAGTGCTCGTTCGCTCCGCGTGACAAGGCGGTGCAGGCGGTGTCGAGGAGAAACTCCCGACCTCCCAGCCCGAGATAGACCCACGAACAGCGGCGTATCGCGGACCTGCGTGCGCTGATCGCCGCGCATCGCGGGTGTCACGTTCATGCGGTGGCCACCCACCGGGCGAGCGGCCTGCTGCCAGTGGCGGTGGTGGGAGGGCACCTACTGGTTGCGCGGTCTCCCGCGCCGCTCACCGTTGCCCTCAGCGGCCGAGATAGATCCCGATGTGTTCCGCGATCTCGTCCCCGGCCCGCTCCGGGTCCCCGGAACGCAGAGTGTTGAGCAGGGACCGGTGCTGGTCGACGATGCCGCGGGGGTTCTCGTGGTGTGGGGCGTCGCGGAGGAAATAGGCCCGCACCCGGGGCTGGATGGTGCGCCAGATCCGCAGTGACTGTGTGTGCCCGGCGGCGGTGATCACGGTCTCGTGGAACGTGACGTCGAGGTCGGCGAGCGCCTTGGCGTCCAGGGGCTCAGCCGCGGCGGACTCCATCTGTCCCACGAGTGTGTCGAGGGCTTCGAACAGCTTCTGGTCGGTTGCCTCGGCTGCGGCACGGAAGGCGGCCTTCTCTATCACCAGCCGGATCGGGACCAGGATCTCTTCGATCTCCTTCTGGGGGATCTCGGTGACGACGGCGCCCCGATAGGGATGGGTGACGACCAGCCCCTCCTGCTCCAGGACCATGATGGCCTCGCGGACGGGACCCCGGCTGATGCCGTAGTGCACCGAGATGTCCCGTTCGATGAGCCTTTCCCCCGCGATGAGTTCACCGTGGGCGATGCGTTCGCGCAAGTTGCGCAGGATCCAGTCGCGCCGGGATTCGGGCGGTGACGTGGGCGATGCCGCCATCATGCAGGACTCCTTTGATCGACCCCCCAACGATACCGGATGGTCGATGGTTGACCATCTGCCATTTGCTCGTCTACATTCGGCGCCCTGGGCCACGGGGCCCATAGAGAGGCGGAGCTATGGAGCTGACGAAGCCGGCAACGCCGTCCACGCGTACGGACGGCGGCAGGGGCGTTCCGGGCAGGGTCACGACGGCGGCAGTGCTGGGTACCGTGCTGGAGTGGTATGACTTCGCGATCTACGCGTCGATGGCGGCCGTGATCGGGCGACTGTTCTTCCCCTCGGACGACCCGACCGTCTCACTGCTGGTGACGTTCGCGTCGTACGCGGTCGGGTTCGTGTGTCGTCCGCTGGGGGCAATCGTCCTCGGGCGGCTGGGCGACCGCGCCGGGCGCCGGAGCATGCTCGCGATCACGATGGTGACCGTCGGCGTCGCCAGCGTGCTCATCGGGCTGCTGCCCACCCACGCCTCGGCCGGGATGCTCGCTCCCACCCTGCTCGTGGCACTGCGGATGGTCCAGGGCCTGGCGGCCGGCGCGGAGTGGACAGGCGGCGCGACGTTCCTGATCGAGTACGCACGCACCGGCCGCCGTGGTCTCTACTCCGGAGTGGTACAGGCCTCGACTGTGGCGGGCTTCCTGTTGGGGACGGGCGTAGCCATGGTGATCGTGCGGCTCGTGCCCGAGGCGGCTGTGGACAGTTGGGGGTGGCGGGTCCCGTTCCTCCTCGGCGGCATCGTCGCGGCGGTCGGGCTGTTCGTCCGCCTGAAGCTGGACGAGTCCCCGGCGTACCGCGAACTGCACGCCCCTCAGCAGCCAATACGCCGGCAAGGGGCGGAGGCCGATGGCTCCACGCCCGGCGACAGCGACAACAGTGGTGCCGACGAGGACAACAGCAGCGGGGCAGCCACAGAAACCCGGCGCAGTTGGCTGCTCGTGCTCGGCATCGTCTTCGGCGTGACCCTCTACGGGTACACGGCGACCAGCTTCCCGGCCTTCCTGGACGCGGTCGGCGCTCTCTCGCTGGGGGACGCCCTGACGACCAACGCCATTGCCCTGCTGATCGAAGTGCCGCTCATCGTCGCGGCCGGCGCGTTCTCCGACCGGGTTGGACGCAAGAAGGTGATGGGCGGTGCGCTGGCGCTCTACGCCCTGGCCACGTATCCGGTCTTCCTGCTCGCCACGAACGGCACCCTCGCCGGGGCGCTCGCCGGGCAGGTGATCTTCGTTGTCCTGTTCGCCGCCGTCTCGGGGCCGATGGCCGCGCTGTTCGTCGAGCTGTTCCCCACCCGGGTCCGCTCGACTGCGTTCTCCAGTTCGTACAACATCGGCGCCGCCGTCTTCGGCGGCACGGCGCCCTTCGTGAACATGCTTCTGGCCACCAAAACCGGTGTCTCAATCGCCCCCGCGTTCTACCTGGTCTGCGGCGCGCTGGTGTCGCTCGCCTTCCTCAGCCGGGTGCGCGACCGATACCAGGAGGAGCTGCGCTGATGCCGGTCCCTGTCTCACCCTCCACTGCCTCATCCGCCGCTGTCTCGTCAGGCGTCGATCTCCTGCTGTCCGGCGGGCAGGTCGTCGACGGCACCGGAGTCCCGGCTCGCCGGGCCGATGTCGCCGTGCGGGACGGCCGCGTCGTCGCCGTCGGTGCGAGTCTCCGGCTGGAAGCGGCTCGACACATCGACGTGACCGGCCTGACGGTCACGCCGGGATTCATCGACCCGCACAGCCACAGCGATTGGTCCGTGCTGGGCAACCGGGACGCCCAGAGCACCGTCCGCCAGGGGGTCACCACCGAGATCGTCGGGAACTGCGGAGTGACCTACGCTCCCCTGGCCGACGCGGGCGCCGAAGAGGCCTGCCGCGCTCTGCGTGCCTATGGATACGAAGGGCCGGTCTCCTGGCGAACGTTCCCCGAGCTGCTGGACGTCGTGCACCGGCAGGACGGGGGCACAGCGCAGAACCTGGCCTGGCTCGTCGGACACACAGCCCTGCGCGACGCCGCACAGGTACGGGGCGGGGCTGTCGGCGTCGACGGCCTCGCGCGCATGACCTTCCTACTCGAAGAAGCCATGGACGCCGGCGCGCTGGGGATGTCCAGCGGGCTCGAATACGGCTCCGGGCGGGACGCGACCACCGGTGAACTCGCCGATGTGACAGCCGTTCTGAAGCGGCATGACGGGATCTACGCCAGCCACATCCGCAACCGGGACGCGCACCTGCTCGACGCCGTCGAGGAGTTCCTCACTGTCGCCCGGCGGAGCGGACTGCGCGCCCAGCTCTCCCATCTGAACGTCCGCCACGACACCGGTGCTCCCGACGCCGCCTGGCATGACGCCGTCGCCCGGCTCGCCCGCGAGCGGGACGCCGGGCTGGACGTGCTCGCCGACATGACGCCGTACCCGCACGGCATCGGGCTGGCCACCGGACTGCTGCCCACCTGGCTGCTGGCCGAC
>NZ_JBEXPH010000131.1:0-24001 GCF_040611955.1 Streptomyces sp. NPDC006510
GGCGCGGGCCACTGCGGCGCCGGCTGGGGCGCGGCGGGCTGCGGCGTGGCGGGCTGGAAGGCGGGCGGCAGCGGCGGCAGAGCGCCCTGCGGCGGCGCCGGGGGCCAGGGATTCGGCGTGACGGGCGCCGCGGCGTCCTGCGGTGCGGTGGCGGGCGGCAGGACCTGGGACGCCGCATCCGCGACGGCGTTGTTGGGGGCGGAGTCCTGCGGCCCTGCGGCGGCGCCGTCGGACTCCCCGGTGGACGCCGTCCGTACGGAATCGGAGCCGGGCACATCGCCCGCGCCCGTACCGCCGACACCGTCACCGACCTCCGCGGAACCCGAGCCCGAACCCGAACCCGAACCCGAACCGGCAACCGAAGCAGAGCCGGAACCGGAGACCGGAGCAGAGCCGGAACCGGAGACCGGAGCCGAACCGGGCCCCGAGTCGCCCGTGGGCCCGTCTCCGTCCCTGTTGTCCCCGTCCCTGGCCGCGTCCGCCGAACCCCCCTCTATCTCCGCGATCTGCCGCTTCAGCGCGGCCGGCGAGAACCGCATGGTCGTGCCGCTCTCCACATCACCGTCACCGCCCCCGAACGGGTCCGGCGCACCGCCGGAATCCCCCGTCCCGTGTGCGGGAGAAGGCGCGGAGTCACCCGTCGCAGGTTCACCCGCCGCGGACCGGGCGGGAAGCGGTGCGGGCGGCGCCGGAGTCCAGTCGGAGCCGCTGTCATTGCCCCCGGCCGACGGCGCGGGAACGGACACCGGCGCTCCGCTGGGCGGGGGAGGCGGCGCCAGGTGCGTTCCGGCACCGCCCGACGAGTCCCCCGGCGCGTTCTGCGTGTACCAGGCGGGCGGGGTGTAGTCGATGGTGAACTCACCCGTCATCTCGGCGGGCTCCGCGTCGGACGACTCGTCGACGGGCTTGTGCCAGCCCCCGCGGATCTCGTCCCGATCGCCGTTCACTTTGCCTCCTGGTGTGGTCGAGCACCCTTGTGCCGTGGTGGGTGGGGGCGACCGTTTCCGTCTGCCTGACCGCCCGGCTCTCCCCCTGGGACACGCATCGCCTGCCCGCAGGTTCTTCTGCCGCGCCCGGACCCACCCTAATCGTCATGGGGCTCGCTCCGGCAGGCCGTACGGCACCGCAAGAACTGTCCCGTGCATCACGTGCTGCCCTCAAGTGGACCGAGTACGGCACAGGGTGAAGGGCGAAGCGGTCAAACATGCACATCCGTGTACGGAAAGCCGAACGTTCCGTGCGGGCGGCCGCAGGCGAGCCGTGCCCGTCAGTCCATCCTGCGGGCGCCGCCCAGGAGTCCGCTCTCGGCATCGGTCGCCCGGGTCATCACGAACTGCCGGTCGCGCCCGGCGCACCAGAGGGTGACCCCGTCCGCCAGTGTGGACAGCGCCTGGGTCTCGGCGGCCGGGAGATGCAGTATGCGGCCGATCTGTGCCGCTTCGTCAGGGGATACCCGTTGGATGCCGACCAGGGCCGACTTCTCGATCAGCCTCGGCGCCACCGGGCTGAGATACGGCAGCAGCGTCAGCACCGACTGCCAAGGCGCGGACACCACCCGCCCGCGCGGCGGCCGCATGCCGCAGTCCCGCACCACGACCACCGGCGAACCGGCCGAGGGCCCCTGCGGCGGCACCCGCCCGACATCGTGCAGCGTGACGCACGGCTGCCCGCCGCCCGCCGCGTGCGCGAGCCCCGTCCAGGTCTGGGCCCGCCCGGTCTCGACGACGATCCGCGCCCCGGTGGCGGCCGCCCGCAGCGCGAGCACCTGTGCCGTCCACAGCCCGCCGACCAGCGTGACGTCGTACGGAGTCGGCCGGTTGATCCCCAGCACGGCGGGCCGGCCGTGGGCGTCCACGCCGATCACCACACCGTCGTCGCCGACCGGGAGGGCCAGCGAGCCCAACTGGTCGAGCGAGACCGACTGTCGTTCGCGCCGCGGACCGATCAGCCCGAAGCCGAGCCGGGCCCTGGCGCTCGTGGGTGCGGACATCAGCGGGTACCCCCGAGCGGAAGTGTGGCGAGCACGCCGGGCAGCTGCTCGCGGTCGAGCCGTACCAGCGAGGTCCTGACCCCGCGGGCGGTGCGCTCCAACTCATGGCGGGCGCCCAGCAGTTCCTCGTCGCTGCGGCCGGTGATCCGGATGTGGCCCGAGATCGAGACGCCCTGCCGCTCGCCGTGTCCCAGCGTGAGGCTGAAGGTCGTGGCGAGCGCCGGGATCGAGGTGAGCAGGGCCACAAGCTGCGGCATCACCGCACCACCGGCGCCGAACTGCGGCCAGCGGGCCACCCAGTAGGTGGTGTGCCACCGGTCGTCGCAGCGCCAGGTCCGCGCGGTCTCCTCGGTACGGCGCGTCGGTGTCCCGCTCAGACCGGCCTGCGTCATGGCCGGCGCGCTGGCGCAGACGGAGGTCGCGATCGCGGACGTCAGCTCCTGCTCGGTCAGCACCGTCGCACGGAAACCGGCCCCGGTCAGCCGGCTGGACAGCTGGTCGGCCGCCCGCACCACGCACTTCTGCGCCCCGGCGAGGCCACCGCCACGCGCCTGCACGGCCTCCGGGCAGAGCTCCGGATCCAGCTTGAGCGCGATCCAGGTGATCCGGACGGCGGGCGAGCCCGTCTGGGCCTGGAGCGGCGCGTAGTTGCGTGCGGCGACGGACTGCTGGGGCAGATGCGGGGCGGGTGCGGTCTGGGTGTGCTGCACGATCTGCGCCGACTCCAGCCGGATGCCGTCGACTTCGAGCACATCGCGTACGAGTGCCAGGGGCAGCGGCTGCGCGGACCGGTCCGGCCTGAGTGCCGAGACGTCCGACTCCACCTGGAGGACGGCGGTGACGAACGTACCGTCACCGATCATGCCGACCGGCCGCCGGTCACGGTCGCTGAAGGAGTAGGTACGCAGCGCCGGATCGCACTCGACGACGGGCGCGATCCCCGGCTCCGTACTCGCGGGCAGCTCCAGCGAACCGGCCCTGCGCGAACGCGCGCGCAGCGAGAGGACGGTGCCCAGCAGCTCGGGCAGCGAACGGCGGTGTCTGCGCACGACGGCCAGCAGCACCAGCACTCCGGCGACCACCACGGCCGGTGCCAGCAACAGGGGTTCGACCACCCACGCCGCGAGCAGCAGCGCGGCCGCGATTTCCAGCAGCACGAGTTGTTGCAATCGGAACGAACCGAGCTTCCCGACACGTCCGTTCGCGCGGCCCGAGGCCGGTCCGCGGGAACCCGGCGTGGGGCCGTGGGGAGCAGATGGATCAACGGCCCCGGGAGCCGCGGGGCCCGTCGCGTTTCCGGCCGGACGCGTTCGTGTCGCGGAAGCCGTCATTCCGGTGTTCCCCCCGTTCATCGGTCCCCAACTCCCCCCGTATTCCGCCTGTCCCGTTCAGGTCCCCGGCGGCCGGATCACCCTACCCGCCCCACCGCCGCCCGCGGTCAGCAGGCATAGTAGGGGGCCGGTCCGGCACCGAGGTCCGGCATCGCGGCCCGGCACGGCGGCCGGCGACGCGACCGCTCCGGTGCCGCGCGGGGAGACACGGGAGACGAAGCGACTCATGGCATCACGGCGGGATGAGCTCAACGCATACACCTTCGCGAAGAAACGAACGGTGGCGGCCTTCCTCCAACCTTCGCCCAACGGCACCGAGGAGGGCGCTCCGCGCCCGCTGCGCGCGGTGCTGCCGAGCGTGATCGTCGGGGCCCTGATCCTCGCGGGCTTCGGCGCCGTCGGCATGTTCAAGCCCACCGCCCCCAAGGACTGGGACAAGCCCGCCACCAAGGTGATCGTCGGCAAGAAGTCCACCACCCGCTACGTCGTGCTCACCACCGGCAAGGGCAAGAAGAAAAAGACCCTGCTGCACCCCGTGCTCAACCTCGCCTCGGCCCGGCTGCTGCTCAACCCGGCGGACTACGACGTCATCCAGGTCGCGGACGACGTCCTGGACGCGGGCGAGCCCCCGCGCGGACCGATTCTCGGCATTCCGTACGCCCCCGACCGGCTGCCCGAGGCCAAGGACGCCGGGACGGCGAAGCGGTGGGCCGTCTGCGTACAGCCCGGCGGCAAGGGCAACACCGTACAGAAGGCGGCCTTCGTCCTCGGCGCACGCGACAACCGGCTGACCGAGGGCAGGAGCAAGCTCGTCGGCGGCCAGGTGCTCTACGTCCGGGGCCAGGACGGGGCCCGCTATCTCGTCGATGCCCAGGGCACCAAGTACCGCATCGCCGAAACGGCCGCCGACAACGGCCACCTGACCAACGCCCTGGTCGGGAGCAGGCAGCCGCAGTCCGTCACCGACGACTGGCTGGCCACCCTGCACGACGGCAGCCCGGTCGTCTTCCCGCGGATCCCCGGAAACGTCGGCGCCCCGGCACATGTCGAGGGGCAGCTCTCCGCCGAGGAGAACACGGTCGGCATGGTCCTGCGGACCAGGACCGGCGAAGGCACCAGTTACTACGTGGTGCTCGACCGGAAGGCGCAGCGCGTCTCCGAGTTCACCGCCTGGCTGCTGATCAACTCACCGCAGACGGCCGAGCTGAACCTGGACAGCGAGGCACGCGCCGTCGGCCTCCAGGACTTCGTGCCCGACACCGCGCCCTTCGCCGGCCAGGCCGCACGCTGGCCGGCCCACAAGACCGACCAGGTGAACTCCGCCGAGGGCGGCAGCGGCAGCCGCGACACCGTCTGCAGCGTGCTGCGCAAGGTCGACGGCTCGGGCCGGACCACCCTGAGCACCTGGGCGGGCAACGCGTATCCCGCCGCCATCGCCGCCGGTGGCACCAGCACCTACGTCACCCCCGGCAGCGGCCTGCTCTACACCCAGGTCCGGGGCCGGCAGACCAGGCCCGACGGCTCACTCTTCCTGGTGACCGACACCGGCCTGCGCTACGCGGTCCAGGCGAACGGCGACAGCGACACCAGGCGCTCCGACATCGGCACCGGCGACCAGCAGAAACAGTCGGACGGCCGCCCCGAGCCCAGCCAGGCACAGAGCAGGCTCGGATACGAGAAGGTGATGCCCGCCCTCGTACCGATCGAGTGGTCGGACTTCCTGTCCAAGGGGCCCAGGCTGGACACCAACAGCGCCCGTCAGCCCCAGGGTTCATGACGTTGCGGAACGCGGCGGACAGCGCGAGGTCCGGGGGAGAGAAGCAGATGGGGTACCGGAAGACGGCCCGCGCGGTGGTGGTCGCCGCCGCGCTGGCCGCACTGGCGGGGCCGGGGGCCGCGTACGCCGCCGAGGACGCCCGGGGGCCCGGCGAGGTGGGCATAGACGGCGGCGGCGAGTGCACCTTCCCGATGAAGCGGCAGTACGAGGGCCGCCCCTGGCCGCTTCAGCGCGTCCTGCTGGACGAACTCTGGCAGGACACCAAGGGCAAGGGGGTACGCGTCGCGGTCATCGACACCGGCGTGGACAACGCCAATCCGCAGCTGAGGACGGCCGTCGACGTGTCGGCGGGCGCCGACTACCTCAAGGGCGGCAAGAGCGACGGCACGGTGGACGAGGTCGGCCACGGCACCAAGGTCGCCGGCATCATCGCCGCCCGCCCCCGCAAGGGCACCGGGTTCGTCGGACTGGCCCCCGAGGCCACGATCATCCCGATCCGCCAGAACGACGAGAAGAACAGCGGCAAGGACACCACGATGGCCACCGCGATCGACCACGCGATCGCCAAGGGGGCCCAGGTCATCAACATCTCCCAGGACACCACCAAACCCCTGGCGGAGACGTCCGCGCTGGGCAGGGCGGTGGCCAGGGCGCTCGCCAAGGACATAGTCGTGGTCGCCTCCGCGGGCAACGACGGCATGGACGGCAGGCTGAAACGCACCTACCCCGCGGCCTTCGACGGAGTCCTCGCCGTCGCCTCGTCCGACCGCAACAACGAGCGCGCCCCGTTCTCCCAGGCAGGCGATTTCGTCGGCGTCGCCGCCCCGGGCGTCGACATCGTCTCCACCGTCCCCGGCTACGGCCAGTGCACCGACAACGGCACCAGCTTCTCCGCCCCGTACGTCGCCGGGGTCGCCGCCCTGATGCGGGCCAAGTACCCGAAGTGGACGGCGGCCCAGATCGTCGCCCGGATCGAGCAGACCGCCGAACGCTCCGTCACCGGCCATGACGACTTCGTCGGCTGGGGCGTCGTCGACCCGGTCCGCGCCCTGTCCGGGGACGACGTCCCGCAGGACGCCCCGCATCCGGATCCGGCACCGCCGAAGGCAACGGCCCCCGAGCCCGCGCAGCTGTCCCTGTCGGAGACCCCGCAGGAGCGCAGCGAGCGGTACGCCACCTACGCGCTGGCCGCGGCGGCCGTCCTGGTCGGTGTGATCGCCGGGGCCGCGACGGTCGTCCGGGACGTCCGCCGAAGGCGCGTCGCGCGATGACGCGGGTGCCCGCCGATGTGGCCGAGGACGGTTGGGCAGATCCCGCGAAGTGGCTAGGGTGGTAACAGACTTCACGTGTGTGACGGGGGAACGAGAAGTGGCCGACGCCGAATTCGGGGCACGGGAATGCCGAGACGGCGTTTCCCGGGCCCGGGCCTTCCCCATTCCTTTGCCGAAGCACATGGGAACGGAAGGATCCTGACCGTGACAGACGGACAGGCCAGGGAACCGAGAGATAGGACTTCCGGATGACCAGCCCCTCAGGCGGTTTCGGACTTGCCGACGATCCGATCGTCCAGGCGAAGAACAAGATCATCGAGACGGGCCGCGCGGTGTCCCGTCAGTCCAGGGAGCTGGCCGACATCCTGGAGACGGTCGGCGCCGGCTGGACGGGTGTCGGCGCCTCGGGATTCAAGTCCGCCCAGGTGATGATCAACGAGGACCACGACCAGATCCGCCGACTCCTCAGCGTCCTGCTCAACGCGGTGGAAGGCACCAAGAACCTCAGCAACGCCAACGACGAGGAGGTCCGTGCGGCCTTCAACGCGGTCAAGGACCAGGCGCCGCCGCCGCCCGCCAACACCTCCGGGCTGAACAACGTCTGAGCGGCGCCGCACCACCCGTTCCGCACCCGCCGAGCACCGAGGAGAAGACACATGGGGCACGACCCGAACACCAAGGTCAAGTACGAGACCGTCCAGGAGATGGCCAACCGCATCCGCACGGTGTCGAAGAACATCGTCAAGGACCTCGAAGAGATGGACGCCGCGCTCAAGGTCGTCACCGACACCTGGGACGGTGTGGCCCACGGTGAGTACGTGAACCTGCAGAACAAGTACAAGGGCCGGGCGGAACACATGAAGGACCGCCTGGAGCACGTCGCGAGGATCGTCGAGAACGGCAAGGACAGCTACCGCGCCACGGACCACCGGGCCTCGCGCGCCTTCACCGAGGCGTTCTGACCACCGGCACGCATACGGAAGGAGGGGCACACCCGCCGGGTGTGCCCCTCCTTCCGTATGCGTACCGGCTACTTCAGGTCGAATTCGCCGTCCCGCGCCCCCAGGACGAAGGCCCGCCACTCGGCCTCGGTGTACCGCAGCACCGTCCCGGGATCCAGCGAGGACCGCATCGCCACCGCACCGCCCGGCAGATGAGCGATCTCGACGCGCTCCTCGGCCTGTTCGGTACCTGGCGCGCTCAGCCACTCCACCCCCGAGATGTCGAGTGCGTACAGCTCGTCCTTCTCCTGCTGAGTACCCATCGGGCGCCTTCCTTTTCCTGCGGCGGAACGCTTCTCGGATCCGTCAGCAGACTATCCCCGCCCACCGCCCCGGTGTACGGGCAGCCGATCATGTGCTACCGCACCGGATCAGCGCTGCTCCGGCAGCCGTCCGATCTGCACCAGCGGGTTGCCCCGGCGCCGCGAGGCGAAGTACCCGCGCCCCGGCGGCATCGCGTGCCCGCGCACCGTGCCGATCAGATCGCCCTCGCCCGGGTCACCGGAAAGGACGACTCCCTGCGCCCCCAGCTCCTTGATCCGCTGCATGAACGCCTCGTACATCGACCGCGAGGCCCCGGCGGAGTTCCGCGCGATGATGAAGCGGACCCCGGTGTCCCGGGCGAACGGCAGGTACTCCGCCAGCGGGGCCAGCGGATTGCCCGCGTTCGTCGCCACCAGGTCGTAGTCGTCGACGATGATGAAGATCTGCGGCCCGGTCCACCAACTGCGGTCGCGCAGCTGCTGCGGGGTGACATCGGTCGGCGGCTGCCGGCGCGCGAACACGCCCGCCAGCGCCTCCATGTGCATCTGCATCGAACTCGCCATCGGCGCGTACTCCAGCAGATGGCCCTCGGGCAGCGCGCCCAGCAGCCCCCGCCGGTAGTCGCCGACGACGAGCTTCGCCTCGTCGGGGGAGTAGCGCTCCGAGATCTGCTTCGCGATCAGCCGCAGCAGATTGGTCTTCCCCGACTCGCTCTCCCCGAAGACCAGGAAGAACGGATCGGTCTCGAAGTCGACGAACACCGGCTCCAGATCGGTCTCGTCGATACCGATCGCAATGCCCCGCTGCGGGAACTCGAAGCCCTTCGGCAGCTGATCGGCCGGCAGCTTGCGCGGCAGCAGCCGCACGGGCGGCGCGGCGGGCCCCGCCCAGTTCGCCTTCACCGTCCCGACGAACGCGGCCGTGCCGTCGGAGAGATCCGCGGCACTGCTCGAACCGTCGATGCGCGGCAACGCGCCCATGAAGTGCAGCTTCTGCGCCACCTGACCCCGGCCCGGGACACCGGCCGGCACATTGGCCGCGACCTTCCGGTCGAACTCGGAGTCCATGACGTCGCCCAGCCGCAGCTCAAGACGGCCGAGGATCTGGTCCTTCAGCGCGGCCCGCACCTCCATGTAACGGGCAGCCGTGATCACGACATGGATGCCGTAACCGAGCCCGCGCGAGGCGATGTCGGTGACGACCTGCTCCAGCATCTCGTACTCGGACCGGAAACCGCCCCAACCGTCCACCACCAGGAAGACATCGCCCCAGGGTTCACCGGGCAGTTCACCCAGGGCGCGCCTGCGCCGGTAGGTGGCGATCGAATCGATGGAGTGGGCGCGGAAGAACTCCTCGCGCCGGTTCAGCACGCCCGCGACCTCGGCGACCGTACGCCGCACCCGCTCCGGGTCCAGCCGCGAAGCCATCCCGCCGACATGCGGCAGATCCGCCAGCGAGACCAGACCGCCACCACCGAAGTCCAGCCCGTAGAACTGCACTTCGTGCGGGGTGTGGGTGAGGGCGAACGACGAGACGAGCGTACGCACCAGCGTGGACTTACCGGACTGCGGACCGCCGACGACCATCATGTGCCCCGCGGCGCCCGAGAAGTCCTGGTACAGCACCTCGCGCCGCTGCTCGAAGGGCTTGTCGATCAGCCCGAGCGGCACGGTCAGCCCACCCGGACGGGTGTACTCCGTCGCCGTGAACCCCCGCTCGGCGGTCGGCGCCAGCCCCGGCAGCAGCTGGTCCAGCGTCGGCGCCCGGTCCAGCGGCGGCAGCCACACCTGATGGGCGGGCACCCCCTGCCCCTCCAGCCGGCGCACGATCACATCGAGCACCGTGTCGGCGAGTGCCTCGTCGTCCGCGCCCGCCCGTGCGGCCACCAGATGCGCCGGGTCGGGCGCCGCGTACACCACCGGCACCTCGAGGGCGCTGAACAGCGCGGGCCGCCGCTCGATCGGCAGCGCCCCCACCGACAGATCGGGACCGCCCGTGCGGTACGTCCCCGACACATAGGCCGCCTTGAACCGGGTCATCTCGTCCGTACCGAACTTCAGATAGCCGGAACCGGGCACCGACGGCAGGTGGTACGCGTCCGGCACCCCGAGCGCCGTACGCGACTCGGCGGCGGAGAAGGTCCGCAGCCCGATCCGGTACGAGAGATAGGTGTCGAGACCGCGCAGCTTGCCCTCCTCCAGACGCTGCGAGGCCAGCAGCAGATGCACACCCAGCGACCGCCCGATCCGGCCGATCTGGATGAACATGTCGATGAAGTCGGGCTTGGCGGTGAGGAGTTCGGAGAACTCGTCGATGACCAGGACCAGCGAGGCCAGCGGCTCCAGCGCCGCACCCGCCGCCCGCGCCTTCTCGTAGTCGTGGATGTTGGCGTAGTTTCCGGCCGACCGCAGCAGCTCCTGCCGGCGCTGCAGCTCGCCCCGGATCGCGTCCCCCATGCGGTCGACCAGCGTCAGGTCGTCCGCGAGGTTGGTGATGACGGCCGCGACATGCGGCATGTGCGACATCCCGGCGAACGTCGCGCCGCCCTTGAAGTCCGCGAGCACGAAGTTCAGCGTCTCCGAGGAGTGCGTGACCGCGAGCCCCAGCACCAGCGTCCGCAGCAGCTCGGACTTGCCGGAACCCGTGGCACCGACACACAGCCCGTGCGGACCCATGCCGTCCTGCGCGGCCTCCTTCAGGTCCAGCATCACCGGCTGACCGTCCTCGCCGATCCCGATCGGCACCCGGAGCCGTTCGGAGACCGACCGCGGCCGCCAGGTCCGCGCCACATCGACCGAACCCGCGTCGCCCAGATTCAGCAGATCCGTGAAGTCCAGATTCGCCAGCAGCGGCTCGTCGTCGTCACCCCCGCCCATCCGGAGCGGCGCCAGCTGCCGGGCCAGCGCCTCGGCCGCGGGCAGCGACATCCCGTCCGGCACCCCCTCGTACGCCATCCCCGCGCCCGACTCCAGCCGCAGCAGCCCCGGCCGCACCACCACCGACAGACCGCCCCGCGGCTCGTCGAGCTCACCCGGCACCACCTCGACGATGGTCACACCCTGGATGCCCTCGGCCGCCGCGAACAACGAGTCGGGCGGCACCATCCCGCCGTCCAGCACCACCACGAGGTGCGGCTGGTCCAGCACCGGCTGACTCTCCCGGCCGAACCGCGGCCGCCCCTCCAGCCGGCCCGCCAGCGACTGCTCCAGCTCTCCCAGGTCGTCCCCGAACAGCCGCTTCGTACCGGCCCCGTCGACCTGCCCCGGCAGCTGCACATGCGGCAGCCACTTCGTCCAGTCCCAGCGCTCCACCGCACCCCGCGCCGCCACCACGGCGACCATCAGGTCCTCCGGGGAGTGCAGCGTCACCAGCTGGGCGACCAGCGCCCGCGCGGCCGACTGCGCCGCCTCCGGCTGACCGGAGACCGTCACGTGGTAGAACGCCCGCATCGACACGGCCATCGGCAGCCCGTCCAGCGACCCGTGCACGGCGAGGAACCGCTGCATCGCGCCCGCGCACATCGGCTCCAGCTCGTCCACCGGAGCGGTGTCGGGAGCGATCAGCGGGGTGGCCAGCTGCTGCGCCCCGAGGCCGATCCGGACCTGCCCGAAGTCCTTGTCGCCGACGCGCCGTTCCCACACCCGGCTGCCCTCGGCGACCACCGACCACAACTGCCCCGGAGCCGGCTGGAGATACAGCTGCACATCCCGCTGGGTACGCGCCGTCCGGCGCACCGTACGCCGGGTCTGCGCCAGGTACTTGAGGTAGTCCCGCCGGACATCGGCCATTTGCCCCTGCGTACCGCGGCGGTAGCGGACCAGCTGCGCGACCACCATCCCGACGGTCGAGACCAGCATCAGAACACCCATGATCCGCATGAACGGAGGTGCCTGCGGAGAGAAGAAGAAGACCACCGACGACCCCATGCCGAGCACCGGCAGGATCTGCATCAGCATGCCCTCCTGCTGCCCGCGGGGCAGTTCCGGAGGGGACTCCAACGTCAACTCGTCCATGGGGACTTCCGGCGGCAGGGCCCGCGGAGGTCGCTTCACGACGATCTGGCTCACCGAAACATCAATCCCTCGGTACGGACGGGCACAAGACCGGCCGAACGTGCACCGAAGCCCCCGTGGCTGCCATTGCTTGCGGACGTCCCTCCGCGCGACGGCGATCCTACTTGCAGATGACCTGCCCCACTCCCGGTAGGGTGGCGCGCGCACCGTGCGCAACCGCGAATCAGGGGGACCAGACACGTGAGTTCGACTGCAGCGACGGGCTTCTGCCGGGTGACCGTCGTGGCGCCCGACAGCCGGATCGATGTGGCCCTGCCGGAGGACATCGCCGTCGCCGACGTCTACCCGGAGATCCTCCGGCTCACCGGCCAGACCCAGGCAGCCGGAACCCCCACCGGATACCACCTCGTACGCCGCGACGGCACGGTCCTCGACGGGGCGCGCACCCTCGCCGCCCAGCAGGTGCTCGACGGTGAACTCCTCAGCCTGCGCCCCTTCGCCCAGTCCCTGCCGCCCGCCGTCTTCGACGACGTCTCGGACGCCGTCGCCTCGGCCGTCACCCGCGACCGCCACCTGTGGAGCGACGAACTGCTGCGCGGCGCGGGCCTGGTCGGCGGCGTACTGCTGCTCGTACTGATGGGCTTCGTGCTCTGGTTCGCCGACCCGGTCAGGCACGACATGCACAGCCTGCCCGGCATCATCGCGGGCTCCGCCGGGCTGCTGCTGACCGCGTTCGCGGGGGTCCGCGCCCGGGTCTACACGGACCGCTCCACCGCGGTCGCCCTCGGTCTCGGCGCACTGCCCCTCGTGCTCATCGCGGGCTCCGGCATCATCGGCCCGGACGCGGGCCAGGGCCCCGGCCGGCTCCAGTTCCTGCTCGGCTGTGTCGCCGTCCTGGTCGCCTCGGTCGCCCTGGTCGCCCTCACCCCGAGCGGCGACGCCCCGTTCGTCGCGGCCACCTTCCTCGCCACCGTCGGCACCCTGGCGACCTTCGCCGCGATCCTCACCGAGGCGTCCGCCACCGAGACCGCCGCCGTCTGCACCCCGGTCGCCCTCGGACTCGTCGCCTTCCTGCCCGGCCTCTCCGCCCGGTTCGCCCGGCTGCCCATCGGCTACGCGTCGCCGCGCACCGCCCCGGGCGGCTACGACGACAACCTCGCCGACCCCTACGCCGAGCCCCCGGCCCAGGGCACCCCCGTCGACGCCGAACGCATCGCGGCCCAGGCCCGCCGCGGCCACGAGATGCTGCTCGGCCTGGTCGGCGGCTGCGCGGCGGTCGTCGTCGGCTGCGGGGCGGTGCTCGGCTTCTCGGACAACGTCTGGGGCCAGCTCCTGGCCCTGGCCGCCGGACTCGCGATGCTGCTGCGCGCCCGCCTGTTCCGCTACACCTCGCAGGTCGCCTGCGTACTGGTGGCGGGCATCGGCACGATCGCCCTGCTGGTCCTCGGCCTCTGTCTGAACCCACCGGCCGACCTGCTGTTCGACCTGGTCCGGTACGGGGACCGCGGCTCCCTGGACATCCGTACGATCTGGCTCTCCGCGGCCGTCGCCGCCGGGGCCGCCCTGCTCACCGCGATCGGCCTGATCATTCCGCGCAAGGGCCTCTCCCCGTTCTGGGGCCGCCTCCTCGACCTGACCGAGAGCGCCGTCCTGCTCTCCCTGGTCCCGCTCTGCCTGGCGGTACTGGACGTCTTCACCAGGGCAAGGGCCCTGACGAGCTGAGCCGTGGGGGCTGGTACGCTGTGTGACGGCCGTTTGTGTACGCGCTCCCGGATCATCCTGGGATCTGCGCTCATCGGACCTTCGCCTCCGAGTCATGGAAGCTCCCCTGCGATCAAGACCAGGGGCACTCGTGGGCGCATCGAACATCAAGAGGAGTACGCGTGCCGCTCGACGCCGCTACGAAGAAGCAGATTATGTCCGAGTTCGCCCAGAAGGAGGGTGACACCGGATCCCCCGAGGTCCAGGTCGCGATGCTCTCCCGGCGGATCTCGGACCTGACGGAGCACCTCAAGACGCACAAGCACGACCACCACTCCCGTCGTGGTCTGCTGATCCTGGTCGGCCAGCGTCGCCGCCTCCTTCAGTACCTGGCCAAGAAGGACATCCAGCGCTTCCGTGCCCTGGTCGACCGGCTCGGCATCCGCCGCGGTGCGGCCGGCGGCGCCAAGTAATTCGCCGTGAAGGGAGCGGTTCCCACCACTGAGGGGGCCGCTCCCTTTGCTGTACGTACGATTGTGCGTACGCGGGCATGGACGGGATGTGACGGGTCCGCCCGTACGGCCGGAATGCCAAGCAGAACCGAATCTCAGTAACCTGGTCGGAGAACGACCGACAGACGAGCGAGAAGCAGACCTCCCCGCCGCCGGTCCTCGGTAGTGGCCCCCGGACTCATCCACCCGGGTGCTTCGATCGAAGACCGGCCCGCCCACGGAGGGCTTCTCCGCTACGTCCCCCGCCACACGGGCGTGGGGCGAGAAGACGATATGTATCGGAGAAAACGCTAGTGGAGAACGAGACCCACTACGCCGAGGCCGTTATCGACAACGGAACCTTCGGCACCCGCACCATCCGCTTCGAGACGGGCCGCCTGGCCAAGCAGGCCGCCGGCTCCGCCGTCGCGTACCTGGACGACGACACCATGGTGCTGTCGGCCACCACCGCTTCCAAGAAGCCCAAGGACCAGCTCGACTTCTTCCCCCTCACGGTGGACGTCGAGGAGCGGCAGTACGCCGCCGGCAAGATCCCCGGCTCTTTCTTCCGTCGTGAGGGCCGGCCCTCCGAGGACGCGATCCTCACCTGCCGCCTCATCGACCGCCCGCTGCGCCCCTCCTTCAAGAAGGGCCTGCGCAACGAGATCCAGATCGTCGAGACGATCATGGCGCTCAACCCCGACCACCTGTACGACGTGGTCGCGATCAACGCCGCCTCCTGCTCCACGCAGCTGGCCGGCCTGCCCTTCTCCGGCCCGGTCGGCGGCACCCGTGTCGCCCTGATCAAGGGCCAGTGGGTCGCCTTCCCGACGCACACCGAGCTCGAGGACGCCGTCTTCGACATGGTCGTCGCCGGCCGCGTCCTGGAGGACGGCGACGTCGCGATCATGATGGTCGAGGCCGAGGCCACCGAGAAGACCATCCAGCTCGTCAAGGACGGCGCCGAGGCCCCCACCGAGGAGGTCGTCGCCGCCGGTCTGGAGGCCGCGAAGCCCTTCATCAAGGTCCTCTGCAAGGCCCAGTCGGACCTCGCCGCCAAGGCCGCCAAGCCCACCGGTGAGTTCCCGGTCTTCCTGGACTACCAGGACGACGTCTTCGAGGCGCTCGCCGCCGCCGTCACGTCCGAGCTGGCCCAGGCGCTCACCATCGCCGGCAAGCAGGACCGCGAGGCCGAGCTGGACCGCGTCAAGGAGATCGCCGCCGAGAAGCTCCTCCCGGCCTTCGAGGGCCGCGAGAAGGAGATCTCCGCCGCGTACCGTTCGCTGACCAAGAAGCTGGTCCGCGAGCGCGTCATCAAGGACAAGGTCCGCATCGACGGCCGTGGCGTCACGGACATCCGTACGCTCGCCGCCGAGGTCGAGGCCATTCCGCGCGTGCACGGCTCGGCGCTGTTCGAGCGTGGCGAGACCCAGATCCTGGGCGTCACCACCCTCAACATGCTCCGCATGGAGCAGCAGCTGGACACCCTCTCCCCGGTGACCCGCAAGCGCTACATGCACAACTACAACTTCCCGCCGTACTCCGTCGGTGAGACCGGCCGCGTGGGCTCGCCCAAGCGCCGCGAGATCGGCCACGGAGCGCTCGCCGAGCGCGCCATCGTGCCGGTGCTGCCGACGCGCGAGGAGTTCCCCTACGCGATCCGCCAGGTCTCCGAGGCGCTGGGCTCCAACGGCTCGACGTCCATGGGCTCGGTCTGCGCCTCCACCATGTCGCTGCTGAACGCCGGTGTGCCGCTCAAGGCCGCCGTCGCCGGTATCGCGATGGGCCTGATCTCCCAGGAGATCGACGGCAAGACCCACTACGTCGCCCTCACCGACATCCTCGGTGCGGAGGACGCCTTCGGCGACATGGACTTCAAGGTCGCCGGTACGAAGCAGTTCGTCACCGCGCTCCAGCTCGACACCAAGCTCGACGGCATCCCCGCCTCGGTCCTGGCCGCCGCGCTGAAGCAGGCCCGCGACGCCCGCCTCCACATCCTCGACGTGATGAACGAGGCCATCGACGTCCCGGACGAGATGTCCCCGAACGCCCCGCGGATCATCACCGTCAAGATCCCGGTGGACAAGATCGGTGAGGTCATCGGCCCCAAGGGCAAGATGATCAACCAGATCCAGGAGGACACCGGGGCCGACATCACGATCGAGGACGACGGCACCATCTACATCGGTGCCGCCGACGGACCGGCCGCCGAGGCCGCCCGCGCCACGATCAACTCGATCGCCAACCCGACCATGCCGGAGGTCGGCGAGCGCTACCTGGGTACGGTCGTGAAGACCACCACCTTCGGTGCTTTCGTCTCCCTCATGCCGGGCAAGGACGGCCTGCTGCACATCTCGCAGATCCGCAAGCTCGCCGGTGGCAAGCGCGTGGAGAACGTCGAGGACGTGCTCGGTGTCGGTGCCAAGGTCCAGGTCGAGATCGCCGAGATCGACTCCCGCGGCAAGCTCTCCCTGATCCCGGTCGTCGAGGGTGAAGAAGACGAGAAGAAGGACGACGCCGCCAAGTGACGTCCCGTAGTTCCGTGACGACGGCCCGTGCCTCCTCGAAGGCGCGGGCCGTCGCCCGTACCCAAACGCTTCTCAAGGGCACCAACGGCATCGGTACGGTCCGCCGCACCGTGCTGCCCGGCGGTCTCCGGGTCGTCACCGAGACCCTGCCCTCCGTACGCTCCGCCACTTTCGGCATCTGGGCCAACGTCGGATCGCGCGACGAGACCCCCACGCTGAACGGCGCGACGCACTACCTCGAACACCTCCTCTTCAAGGGCACCGCCAAGCGCAGCGCCCTCGACATCTCCGCCGCGATCGACGCGGTCGGCGGCGAGATGAACGCCTTCACGGCGAAGGAGTACACCTGCTACTACGCGCGAGTCCTCGACACCGACCTGCCGCTGGCCATCGACATCGTCTGCGACATGCTGACCGGCTCGCTGATCACCGCCGAGGACGTCGACGCCGAGCGCGGCGTCATCCTCGAAGAGATCGCGATGACCGAGGACGACCCGGGCGACTGCGTGCACGACCTGTTCGCGCACACCATGCTCGGCGACACCCCCCTCGGGCGCCCGGTCCTCGGCACCGTCGACACCATCAACGCGCTCGACCGCGGCCGGATCGCCCGCTTCTACAAGAAGCACTACGACCCCACGCACCTGGTCGTCGCCGCCGCGGGCAACATCGACCACGCCACGGTCGTACGCCAGGTCCGCAGGGCGTTCGAGCGGGCGGGCGCCCTGTCCCGCACCGACGCCGCCCCGGTCGCCCCGCGCGAGGGATCCCGCACCCTGCGCACCGCGGGCCGGGTCGAGCTGCTGAACCGCAAGACCGAGCAGGCCCATGTCGTCCTCGGCGTGCCCGGCCTGGCCCGCACCGACGACCGCCGCTGGGCGCTGGGCGTCCTCAACGCCGCCCTCGGCGGCGGCATGAGCTCACGCCTCTTCCAGGAGGTACGCGAGAAGCGCGGCCTCGCCTACAGCGTGTACTCATACACCTCGGGCTTCGCCGACTGCGGACTCTTCGGGGTGTACGCGGGCTGCCGGCCCAGCCAGGTCCACGACGTCCTCAAGATCTGCCGGGACGAACTCGACCGGGTGGCGTCCGACGGTCTGAGCGACGAGGAGATCGGCCGCGCCATCGGACAGCTCTCCGGCTCCACGGTCCTCGGCCTGGAGGACACCGGCGCGCTGATGAACCGCATCGGCAAGAGCGAACTGTGCTGGGGCGACCAGATGTCGGTCGACGACATGCTGGCCCGGATGGCGCAGGTCACCCCCGATGACGTCCGCGCGGTCGCGGGCGAGGTCCTCGGACACCGCCCCTCCCTCTCCGTCATCGGCCCGCTCAAGGACAAGCAGGCCGACCGCCTCGAAGAAGCGGTCTCCTAACTCCACCGTTAAGGAAGCAGAGCAATGAGCAAGCTGCGCGTGGCCGTTCTCGGCGCCAAGGGCCGGATCGGATCCGAGGCGGTACGAGCCGTCGAGGCCGCCGACGACATGGAGCTGGTGGCCGCGCTGGGCCGCGGCGACAAGCTGGAGACCCTCGCGGAAACCGGCGCCCAGGTCGTCGTCGAGCTCACCACCCCCGCGTCCGTGATGGACAACCTCGACTTCTGTGTCCGGCACGGCATCCACGCCGTCGTCGGCACGACGGGCTGGTCCGACGAACGGCTCGCGCAGCTGAACACCTGGCTCGCCGGCTCCCCGGAGACCGGTGTGCTCATCGCGCCGAACTTCTCCATCGGCGCCGTCCTCACGATGAAGTTCGCGGAGCAGGCCGCCCGCTACTTCGAGTCCGTCGAGGTCGTCGAACTGCACCACCCCAACAAGGCCGACGCCCCCTCGGGCACCGCCACCCGCACCGCCCAGCTGATCGCCGACGCCCGCAGGAAGGCCGGCTGCGCCCCGCAGCCGGACGCCACCACCACTGCCCTGGACGGCGCCCGCGGCGCGGACGTCGACGGGGTCCCGGTCCACTCGATCCGGCTCCGCGGCCTCCTCGCCCACCAGGAAGTGCTGCTCGGCGGCGAGGGCGAGACGCTCACCATCCGCCACGACTCCCTGCACCACAGCAGCTTCATGCCGGGCATCCTGCTCGGCGCACGCCGCGTGGTGACCACTCCCGGCCTCACGTTCGGCCTGGAACACTTCCTCGACCTGAACTGACTGAGCCCCGCCATGCGTGCAAAGATCACTTACTTCGTCACCGCTGCCGTCCTGGTCTTCTACTTCGCCCTGGTCGGCAGCCGCGGCGTACTGCTCATCCGGCACGGCACGCTGCTGACGGTCACCTTCGGGGTCGCGGTGCTGATCCTGCCGGTGATCGGCATCTGGTTCCTCTGGAAGAACACCCAGTTCGTGTCGCGGGCGAACGCGCTGGCCGCGGAACTCGACGCGGAGGGCGGCCTGCCGGTCGACGAACTGGTCCGCACCCCGTCCGGCCGCATCGACCGCGACTCGGCGGACGCGGTGTTCGCCCGCCGCCGCGAGGAGACCGAGGACTCCCCGGACGACTGGCGCTGCTGGTTCCGCCTGGCCGTCGCCTACCAGGACGCCAGGGACACCCCGCGGGCCCGGAAGGCCATGCAGCGCGCCATCGCCCTGCACACGAAGGACGCCCGGCCCAGCACGTCCTGAACGGGCGTGCCGGACCGGGCGGCCCGGTCGTTCGCGGTCTCAGACCCGCCGGTACTCGTCCCCCCACGCCTCCATCGTGTCGGCCGCGCGGTCGAAGGCCTCGGACCGGGTCAGGAAATCGGCGTTGCTGTCGGTGAGCAGCGGCGGAAGCGCCTCGCCCCCCTGGCGTACGACGATCAGCGCCTGTCCCTGAACCGTGCGCGGGAACCCGAGCCACTTCACCGGCTGCTGCACCGTACGGACGGCGGTGACCCGGTTCCACGGCACGGTGGTGGTCGTGAAGAAGCCCACCCGGCGCACGCCGTGCCGGCTGACCCAGGCACCGACCCGGAGCAGCCGCAGCGCGCAGAAGATGACCGCGAGGGCGACCACCAGACATACGGCCGCGCCCGGCAGCGCCCCGGCGAACGCGATGACCATTCCCGCGAGCAGGACGAAGGACGCGAGCAGCAGCAGGAAGGCCGCGGCCGCGACCCGCCAGGGGCCGGGACGGTACGGACGCCGCCAGCTGTCGTGGTCGTCGAACGGCAGCGCGATGTCCTCGGCGCTCGCGTCAAACGCTCGGTCGGCCGTCAGGAAGGGCAGGGGCACGACTGATCCTCACTCACAAACACGCTCGATTGATGTGCCCGGTGAGGCTACCGAGGAGGCCGCCGACCCGACCACCCCAGGGGGCCCGTACGGGTCAGCGCCCGTGGGTGGCCTCGGTCTGCTCGGCGTGCGAGGCGCTCTGGGCGGGGCCGAGCGCGGGCAGGCCGAGGATCAGCGACCCGACGAGGCCGGCGACCATCGTCAGCCCGACGAGCGAACGGCCGGCCAGCTGGGAGACGGTGGCGCGCTCCCTAGGGGGCGGAGTGACGTTGCTGCGGAATCGGTCGCTCTCGGCCACGAACGAGAACGGGACGGATTCACGCCGGCGGAACATGAGGAAGGTCTCCTTGAACTCTGTTATGGATGCTGCTATTGAGTCAGACGCACAACGGGCCCGATCGGTGCCCCGAATCGCCGAATTCGTCGAAGAAATCCCTGGACGGACCTTCCGGCCCGGTTGTCAGTGGTGGCCCGTAGAGTGGGCGCCGCCCGAGCGACGCAACTGGAAGGACCCCGCCGGTGACCGAGACCCCCGAGCCCGCAAAGCCCAGCTTCCGCAGCGATGTCACCGTTGAGCTGGTGAAACACGCCGCGGGCGACTCCGACGTCCTGTTCGCGGCCCGTGTCTCCACGGCCGGTGAGCAGTCCCTGGAGGAGGTCACCAAGGACCCCGAGCGCTCCAAGGGCCTCATCAACTTCCTGATGCGTGACCGCCACGGCAGCCCGTTCGAGCACAACTCGATGACCTTCTTCATCAGCGCCCCGATCTTCGTGTTCCGCGAGTTCATGCGGCACCGCGTCGGCTGGTCGTACAACGAGGAATCGGGCCGCTACCGGGAGCTGGAGCCGGTCTTCTACGTCCCGGACGCCGCCCGCAAGCTCGTCCAGCAGGGCCGCCCCGGCAAGTACGAGTTCGTCGAGGGCACCCAGGCCCAGCAGGAGCTCACCGGCCGCGTCATGGAGGACTCCTACCGCCAGGCGTACGAGGCCTACCAGGAGATGCTCGCCGCGGGAGTGGCCCGTGAGGTCGCCCGCGCCGTGCTTCCCGTCGGCCTCTTCTCCTCGATGTACGCCACGTGCAACGCCCGCTCGCTGATGCACTTCCTCGGCCTGCGGACCCAGCACGAGCTGGCGAAGGTGCCGTCCTTCCCGCAGCGCGAGATCGAGATGGTCGGCCAGCAGATGGAGGAGCACTGGGCCCGCCTGATGCCGCTCACCCATGCAGCCTTCAACAAAAACGGACGCGTAGCCCCGTAAGCGGTGTCCGTATTGCGGCGTTTCGTGAAGTTCATCTAGGCTGATCAAACGGACCCGGCACTGCTTGAACCCCCGAGCAGGCAGTGCCGGGCTCCTATCGCTTGTCCCCCCGAGGGGGCATTGGGTCCTGAGTAGCGAGTAGCGTGTTACCCATGGCTCCGATCTCCACTCCGCAGACCCCCTTCGGGCGGGTCCTCACCGCTATGGTCACGCCCTTCACGGCGGACGGCGCACTCGACCTCGACGGTGCCCAGCGGCTCGCTGCCCATCTGGTGGACGCAGGCAATGACGGCCTGGTCGTCAACGGCACCACCGGCGAGTCCCCGACCACCAGCGACGCGGAGAAAGACCAGCTCGTAAGGGCGGTACTGGAAGCCGTGGGGGACAGGGCCCACGTCGTCGCCGGCATCGGCACCAACGACACCCGGCACAGCATCGAGCTCGCCCGTACGGCCGAACGCTCCGGCGCCCACGGCCTACTCGCGGTGACGCCGTACTACAACAAGCCGCCGCAGGAAGGCCTCTTCCGCCACTTCACGGCCATCGCCGATGCCACCGGCCTCCCGGTGATGCTCTACGACATCCCCGGCCGCAGCGGTGTGCCGATCGACACGGAGACGCTGGTGCGGCTGGCCGAGCACCCGCGCATCGTCGCCAACAAGGACGCCAAGGGCGACCTCGGCCGGGCCAGCTGGGCCATCGCACGCTCCGGTCTCGCCTGGTACTCCGGCGACGACATGCTGAACCTGCCGCTGCTCTCGGTCGGTGCCATCGGATTCGTCTCCGTCGTCGGCCATGTCGTCACCCCCGAACTGCGCGCCCTCATCGAGGCCCACATCGGCGGCGACGTCCAGAAGGCCACGGAGATACACCAGAAGCTCCTGCCGGTCTTCACCGGCATGTTCCGCACCCAGGGCGTGATCACCACCAAGGCCGCACTGGCCCTCCAGGGCCTCCCCGCAGGCCCGCTGCGCCTCCCCCTGGTGGAGCTCACCGAACAGGAAACGGCCCAGCTCAAGATCGATCTCGCCGCCGGCGGGGTAGAGCTGTAACCACAGACTTCACAACTGAATACGCGAAGAACACTCGCAAGAGCGACAACACAGACAACAGCAAGTGCACGAATGACATGCGCGCCACGTGCCCAAGCGGTACGTGGCGTGCGTGGTAAGGAGAGTCTTTTGAGTCATCCGCATCCCGAACTCGGCACCCCGCCGAAGCTCCCGAAGGGCGGCCTCCGCGTCACCCCGCTCGGCGGGCTCGGTGAAATCGGCCGCAACATGACGGTCTTCGAGTACGGCGGCCGCCTGCTCATCGTCGACTGCGGAGTTCTCTTCCCCGAGGAAGAGCAGCCCGGAATCGACCTGATCCTGCCGGACTTCACCACGATCCGGGACCGTCTCGACGACATCGAGGGCATCGTCCTCACGCACGGCCACGAGGACCACATCGGTGGTGTCCCGTATCTGCTGCGTCTGAAGCCGGACATCCCCCTCATCGGCTCCAAGCTGACCCTCGCGCTGATCGAGGCGAAGCTCCAGGAGCACCGCATCCGTCCGTACACCCTCGAAGTGGCGGAGGGCCAGCGCGAGCGCATCGGAGTGTTCGACTGCGAGTTCGTCGCGGTCAACCACTCCATCCCGGACGCCCTCGCGGTCGCCATCCGCACGCCCGCGGGCATGGCCGTCGCGACCGGCGACTTCAAGATGGACCAGCTCCCGCTGGACGGCCGGCTCACCGACCTGCACGCCTTCGCCCGGCTGAGCGAGGAAGGCATCGACCTCCTCCTCTCCGACTCGACGAACGCCGAGGTCCCCGGCTTCGTGCCGCCCGAGCGGGACATCTCCAACGTCCTGCGGACGGTCTTCGCCAACGCGCAGAAGCGCATCATCGTGGCGAGCTTCGCCAGCCACGTCCACCGCATCCAGCAGATCCTCGACGCGGCACACGAGTACGGCCGCAGGGTCGCCTTCGTCGGCCGCTCGATGGTCCGCAACATGGGCATCGCCCGTGACCTCGGCTACCTGAGGGTGCCCGCGGGCCTGGTCGTCGACGTCAAGACGCTCGACGACCTGCCGGACGACGAGGTCGTGCTGGTCTGCACGGGATCCCAGGGCGAGCCGATGGCCGCACTGTCCCGGATGGCCAACCGCGACCACCAGATCCGGATCGTCCAGGGCGACACGGTGATTCTTGCGTCGTCCCTGATCCCGGGCAACGAGAACGCGGTCTACCGCGTGATCAACGGCCTGACCCGCTGGGGAGCCAACGTCGTCCACAAGGGCAACGCGAAGGTCCATGTCTCGGGCCACGCCTCGGCCGGCGAGCTGCTGTACTTCTACAACATCTGCAAGCCGAAGAACCTGATGCCGGTCCATGGCGAATGGCGTCACCTGCGGGCCAACGCCGAACTGGGCGCGCTCACCGGCGTACCCAAGGACCACATCGTCATCGCCGAGGACGGCGTCGTCGTCGACCTCGTCGACGGCAAGGCCAAGATCGTCGGCAAGGTCCAGGCGGGCTATGTGTACGTCGACGGCCTCTCGGTCGGCGATGTCACCGAGACCTCGCTCAAGGACCGCCGCATCCTCGGCGACGAGGGCATCATCTCGGTCTTCATCGTGGTCGACAGCTCCACCGGCAAGATCGTGGGCGGCCCGGACATCCACGCCCGTGGCTCCGGCATCGACGACTCGGCATTCGGCGCCGTCGTGCCGAAGATCGAGGACGCGATCAACAAGTCCGCCCAGGACGGCGTGCTGGAGCCCCACCAGCTCCAGCAGCTGGTCCGCCGCACGGTGGGCAAGTGGGTCTCCGACACCTACCGCCGGCGACCGATGATCCTCCCCGTCGTCGTCGAGGTCTGACGCCGACAGGCACGAACTCCGGAGCGGGGCCCCCGATTTGCATCGGGGCGCCCCGCTCCAGTACGTTTACGGCTCCGCCTGACCGGGAAGCACCGCGCACACTCGTGTGCGGTGAGCGCACCCGACGGGGCGGGAATTCCGGCTCAGAACTTCTGATAAAGTCGGGCCCGCCGAAAGGCAAAGACCACTCCAACGGTCATCGGAATTCAAATTCGAACCGGAAACGGAACGAAAAAGAGTCTGGTAAGGTTGGAATCGCTGGAAAGGGAAACGCGAAAGCGAAGAACTGGAAGGC
>NZ_JBEXPH010000132.1:0-23989 GCF_040611955.1 Streptomyces sp. NPDC006510
GACGACAGCATCCGGGGCCGCAACGCCGGCTTCGCGGTCAAGCAGCATCAGCGGGCCTGGTCGCTGGCCCGCGGCATCACCACCGTCACCTGGACCTTCGACCCGCTGATCAGCCGCAACGCCTACTTCAACCTGGCCAAACTGGGCGCGGTACCGAGCGAGTACCTGGCCGACTTCTACGGGGCCATGCAGGACGAGGTCAACGCCGGGACCGAGACGGACCGGCTGATGGTCCGCTGGGAGCTGACCGGTGAGCGCGCCGTCGGATCCGCCGCGGGCACACCCCACACCGTCAGCGTCGACGGCGCGGCTCCCCGCTCCGTGGTCGCACTGGACGCCAAACCCGACGGCCGTCCCGCCGTCGGGCGCCAGGACGGCGACACCGTCCTGGTCCGCATCCCCGCGGACGCCGAGGAACTACGCCGCACCGACCCGTCCCTGGCCCGCGAATGGCGGTACGCGCTGCGCGAGGTACTCGGCGGGCTGATGGCCGAGGGACACACCGTCACCGGATTCACCCGGGACGGCTGGTACGTGATCGACAGACGTCAGGAGAGTCAGCCATGAAGCTCGTCGGTGTGGAACTGCGCCGGATCGCGATGCCGCTGGTCGCACCGTTCCGGACCTCGTTCGCCACGATGAACACCCGGGAGATCCTGCTGGTCAGGGTCGAGACCGAGGACCACGAGGGCTACGGCGAATGCGTCACCATGGCCGATCCGCTGTACTCCTCGGAGTACACCGCGGCCGCGGCGGACGTGCTGCGCAGCTATCTCGTACCCGCACTCGCCGCCCTGCCGGCGCTCGACCCGTGGGCGGTCGCCCCGGCCCTGGCCGCGTTCAAGGGCCATCGGATGGCCAAGGCCGCACTGGAGACGGCGGTCCTCGACGCCTGGCTGCGCGCCCATGACCTGTCGATGGGCCAGTGGCTGGGTGCGACGGCCCAGCGGGTACCGGCCGGGGTGTCGGTCGGCATCATGGACTCGGTCCCCGCACTGCTCGACGCCGTCGACGGCTATCTGTCCGAGGGCTATCTGCGGATCAAGCTGAAGATCGAGCCCGGCTGGGACGTGGCACCCGTGCGTGCGGTCCGGGAACGCTTCGGCGACGACGTACAGCTCCAGGTGGACGCCAACACCGCGTACACGCTCGCCGACGCCGCACAGCTGGCCCGGCTCGACCCGTACGGGCTGCTGCTGATCGAACAGCCCCTGGACGAGGAGGACATCCGGGGCCACGCGGAACTCGCCCGGCGGGTGCGCACTCCCATCTGCCTGGACGAGTCCATCGTGTCCGCCCGCTCGGCGGCCGACGCCATCGCGCTGGGCGCCTGCTCGGTCGTCAACATCAAGCCGGGGCGGGTCGGCGGCTATCTGGAGGCCCGGCGGATCCACGACGTGTGTGCCGCGAACGGCATCCCCGTCTGGTGCGGCGGAATGCTGGAGACCGGCCTCGGCCGTGCCGCCAACGTCGCCCTCGCCGCACTGCCCGGCTTCACCCTGCCCGGCGACACCTCCGCCTCCGACCGGTACTACCGGACCGACATCACCGAGCCGTTCGTGCTGAGGGACGGCCATCTCGACGTGCCGCGAGGACCCGGTCTCGGTATCTCCCCGATCCCCGGGCAACTGGCCGAAGTCACCGAGTCGACGGAATGGATCGGCCGATGACCGGAACCCGCACCAGCCCCCGGGCGGACCGGCCGACCGGGCGGGCGGCCGTCCCCGCCGGGTACGAACCCCGATCAACTACCTTGTGACGATGACGGAGCAGCCACGGGCCGTGCTCGGCCGGATCCTCAACGATCTCGGATCGACGCTGATCGAGGTGGTGGCCGGGCAAGCCGACCCGGCCCGCGCCGTTACCGGGGTGCTGATCCAGGACCCCCTGGACGAACCGGCGAGGCTGCCCGGCGCGGTGGTGCTCGGCGTCGGTGTGTACGGCGCCGGGCCGGTGGCCGCCCTGGTCGACCGGGCCGCCGGGCTCGGCGCGGCGGCCGTGGTGGTCCGGTCCCCGGTCCCGGTGGACGGACCCGTGTCCGAGGCGGCCGCCCGCACCGGCCTGACCGTACTCGGCCTGACCCCCGGAGCGTCCTGGGCCCAGGTGGCCGCGCTGCTGCGGTCACTGCTCGCGGTCGACGAACTGGGCACGGTGGGCGGCCCCGACGAGGCCGACGGCGCCGAGCCGCTCGCCGGGGACCTGTTCGCCCTGGCCAACGCAACGGCCGGACTGCTGGACGGCCCGGTCACCGTGGAGGACCGCGGCGGGCGGGTGCTGGCCTTCTCCAGCCGGCAGGACGAGGGCGACGACGCCCGGATCGCGACCGTCCTCGACCGTCAGGTGCCCGCCGAGAAACTGCGCGCCCTGGAGGAACGCGGCGCCTTCCAGGCCCTCTACCGGAAGGAGGAACCCGTCTATGTGGCCGGCATCTCGGACAAGCCCCGGGTCGCGATCGCCGTCCGCGCGGGCGGCGAGATCCTCGGATCGATCTGGGTCGTGGTCGACAGACCGCTGAGCGAGGACCGGGCACAGGCGCTCCAGGAAGCGGCGAAGGTGGCCGCCCTGCATCTGCTGCGCCGCCGCACGGGCGAGGACGCCGAACGCCGGCTGCGCGCGGATCTGCTCGCCACCGTCCTGGAGGGCGGCACGCACGCACCGCAGGCCGCCGTCCGGCTCGGCCTGTCCGCGCAGCCCGCCTGCGTACTGGCGCTCTCGGTCACCGGCGAGCAGTACGCGCCCGACCGGGTGGCCGCGGGCCACCGCGTCGCCGAGGCGCTCACCCTGCACCTGGCCGCGATCCACCCCCGGACCGCCGCGGCCACACTCGGCGGCGTCACCTACGCGGTCCTGCCGACGAGTTCGGACGAGCAGGGACTACGGGTGGCCGAGGCGTTCCTGGGCCGCATCGGTGACCGGGTGCCCGCCGTCATCGGAATCGGCCGGCTCGCCGCCCGCCCGGTGGAACTGCGCCGCTCGCGCGCCGATGCGGACCGCGCGCTGCGGGTCCTCGGCTCCGGTCGCACACAGCGCAGGGCCGCCCGGCTGTCGGACGTCTACGCCGCCTCGCTGCTGGAGGAGCTGACGGACCGGATGGCCGCCGAGGATGATCTGCCGGACGGCCCCGTCATACGGCTGCGCGCCTACGACGCCCGGCACAACACCGCGCTCACGGACACCCTGGAGGCATGGCTGAGCACCTTCGGCGATGTGGCCGCAGCCGCTGCCGCCGTACACATCCACCCCAACACCTTCCGCTACCGGCTCAAGCGCCTGGCCGTGGTCGCGGGCATCGATCTCGACGACCCCGAGGCGAGGTTCGAGGCGATGCTGCAACTGCGGCTGAGGCCGCCGCACTCCTGAAGCGGGACACCCGCCGCCCGGGCACGCGGGTCCGTCCGGGCGCAGGGCGGACGGAATGATGCAAGAGTTTCTCGGAGCAGCAGGACACAACGATGTGCGAGTGTCCGCAGGCCGGCGCGTCCGCGTGTCCGTGGGCCAGTGTGTCCGCGTGTCCGTAGGCCGGCGCGTTCTCATGTCCGAATGTCGACGATGGGACAGATGCCATGCCTCTCCAGGGAGAGTACGAGCCGAGCCCCGATCAGTGGGTCCGCGACCAGGTCGAGCTGTTCGAGAGATCCGGCGGCACCGAGGGAACCACGATGCGGGGTCTGCCCGTCATCATCCTCACCACCCGCGGGGCCAGGAGCGGAAAGATCCGCAAGATCCCGCTGATGAGGATCGAGCACAACGGCACGTACGCCGTGGTCGCCTCGCAGGGCGGCGCCCCCAAGCACCCCGTCTGGTACCACAACATCGTGGCCGACCCCCGGGTGGAACTCCAGGACGGGCCGGTCCGCCAGGACATGACCGCCCACGAGGCCACCGGCGAGGAGAAGGCGCTGTGGTGGCGGCGTGCGGTCGAGGCGTTCCCCGACTACGCCGACTACCAGCTCAAGACCGACCGGCAGATTCCGGTCTTCGTCCTCGCACCGGCCGCCGGGCAGCACTGACGGCCCCCGGGCCGGCCGGCCGACGGGGCACGGTCAGCGGTGCTCCGGATTGGGATAGTCCGAACGGCAGCCCGCATCCCACGCCGAGCGCTGGTTGCCGTGGGCCGGGATGCCGTTCGCGCGCCTCAGCATGGCGGCGAGATGCATCAGGTTCCAGGCCATGAACGAGGTGTTGCGGTTGGTGAAGTCGTTCTCCGGACCACCCGAACCCGGGTCCAGATAGGACGGGCCCGGCCCCGCCTCCCCGATCCAGCCCGCGTCGGCCTGCGGAGGGATCGTGTAGCCCAGGTGCTGGAGGCTGTAGAGCACATTCATGGCGCAGTGCTTGACCCCGTCCTCGTTCCCGGTGATCAGACAGCCACCGACCCGGCCGTAGTACGCGTACTGGTCCTTGTCGTTGAGGAGGCTGGAACAGGCGTAGAGGCGCTCGACGACCCGCTTCATCACCGAGCTGTTGTCGCCCAGCCAAATGGGCCCGCACAGCACCAGGATGTCGGCCGCCATCACCTTCTCGTACAGCACGGGCCAGGCGTCCGTCTCCCAGCCGTGTTCCCGCATGTCCGGCCAGACGCCGGTGGCGATGTCGTGGTCGACGGCCCGGACCACCTCGGTGCTGACGCCGCGCTCCTCCATCACCGCACGGCTGCGGTCGATCAGCCCCTCCGTATTGCTGGTCTCCGGGGAACGCTTGAGGGTGCAGTTGATGTACATCGCACGCAGGTCGTCGAAGCGGTAGGCGTCGTCGGAGGGTCCGGGCGGCGGCATGCGGGGGCTCCTCAGCAGGTACGGGGAACGCGGGAGGTGCACCCCGGTCTACCGTCAGGTCCGGCCGTACCGGGCGGTAGACGCGCCGATGACCCCCGTACGCAGCAAGCCCCGCCCCGGAACCCGGGCGGCCCCCCGGACGGCCGATCAGGACGCGCGCCCGCGCCGCTCCGCGCGCTCCAATGGACGGGTGACCGCGCCCCCGGACGACTGCCTAGCGCGCAATGAGTGGCTCTGCGGGGCCTATCTCTCCAGCCGTCGCGAGATTCTCTGGGACGCCGTCGTGCAGCACCTTCAGCTCACCGTGGTCTCCGTGCTCATCGGGCTGGCCCTCGCCGTTCCGCTCGCCCTCGCGGCACGGCACCGGCGCTGGGCGGCGGGCCCCGTGCTCGGTGTGACGACCGTCCTTTACACCGTGCCGTCGCTCGCCATGTTCTCGCTGCTGCTGCCGGTGTACGGACTCTCCGCCTCGCTCGTCGTCGCCGGGCTCGTGCTGTACTCGCTCACCCTCCTCGTACGGAACATCCTCGCCGGACTGCGCGCCGTGCCCGAGGAGACCCGGCAGGCCGCGCGCGGCATGGGGTACGGCCCCCTGCGGCTGCTGCTCGCCGTGGAGCTGCCCCTCGCGCTGCCCGCGGCCATGGCCGGACTGCGGATCGCGACGGTCTCCGCCGTCTCCCTGGTCACGGTCGGCGCGATCGTCGGCTACGGCGGGCTCGGCAACCTCATCTACTCCGGGATGAACACCTACTTCAAGGCCCAGGTGCTCACCGCCTCCGTCCTCTGCGTCGTCATCGCCGTCGCTGCCGACCTGCTGCTCCTGCTCGCGCAGCGACTGCTGACCCCGTGGACCCGGAGGCAGTCGTGAACACCCTCGCCGACGCCTGGTCCTGGCTCACCACCGCCACCAACTGGTCCGGCGACGGCGGCATCTGGAACCGGCTGGGCCAGCACCTCTTCCTCACCGTCGTCTGCCTGCTGATCAGTTGCCTGATCGCACTGCCCGTCGCCGTGGTCCTCGGCCATCTCGGCAAGGGCGGCGCACTCGCCGTCAACATCTCCAACATCGGCCGGGCGGTGCCCACCTTCGCCGTGCTGGTGCTGCTGCTCCTCACCCCGATCGGCGGGCACGGCGAATGGCCGACCGTCATCGCTCTCGTGCTCTTCGCCGTACCGCCGCTGCTCACCAACGCCTACGTCGGGATGCGGGAGGTCGACCGCGACGTCGTGCGCGCGGCCAGGGGAATGGGCATGACGGGCAGACAGCTGATACTGGGCGTCGAGGTGCCGCTCGCCCTCCCGCTGATCCTCACCGGTGTGCGGATCGCCGCCGTCCAGCTCGTCGCGACCGCCACCCTCGCGGCACTGGCGGGCGGCGGGGGACTCGGCCGCATCATCACGGCGGGCTTCAACCTCGCCTCCACCGCACAGGTGGTCGCCGGGGCGGTGCTCGTCGCGGTCTTCGCGCTGATCGTCGAAGGGCTCCTCGAAGCGGGCCGGCTGCTGGTCCCCGCTCGGTTCCGCGGCGGAGGAACCGGATGAGGCCGCGGTCCACCCTCCCCGTGCTGCTGCTCTCGGCTGCCGCGTGCACCACCGGCCCCTCGCTGGAGAACCGGGGCGAGGTCACCGCACCGCCGGGCGACAGCAAACACCTCACCATCGGCTCCGCGGGCTTCACCGAGAGCGATCTGCTCGCCCAGATGTACGCCCTGCTGCTGGACCGGGCGGGCTATTCCACGAAGATCATCTCCGTCACCAACCGGGAGATCTACGAACCGGCGCTGGAGAGCGGCCAGATCGATGTCGTGCCCGAGTACGCCGCCACCTTCGCCGACTGGCTGAACGCCAAGAAGAACGGCGCCGACGCCACCCCGGTCGGTTCGCCCGACCTCGCCGCCACCATGAAGGCCCTGCGCGCCCTGGCCGAGCCCCGTGGCCTCACCGTCCTCGACCCCGGGCGCGCCGTCGACCAGAACGCCTTCGCGGTCGCCGCCCAGTACGCGACCGAGCACCGCCTCAAGACCCTCAGCGACCTGGGAAGGTCCGGGCTGCCCGTACGTCTGGCCGCGGGTGACGAATGCGTGCAGCGCCCCTACTGCGCACCCGGGCTGAAGAAGACGTACGGCATCCGCGTCACCGCCGTGGACCCCAAGGGCGTCGGCACCACCCAGGCCAAACAGGCCGTCCAGAACGGCCAGGACCAGATGGTCCTGACCACCACGACCGACGCCACGCTCGACGACTTCGGCCTCGTCCTGCTCGCCGACGACAAGCATCTCCAGAACGCCGACTACCTCGTCCCGGTCGTCAACCGGTCCCGGGCGGGCAGCGAGGGCGTACGCACGGCCCTGGGCGGGCTGAACACCGCACTGACGACCGCCGACCTGGCCCGGCTCAACGAGCAGGCCGACAGCTGGCGGCGGCTGCCCGAGGACGTGGCACGCAACTATCTGGAGTCCAGGAATCTCATCCCGCGCGACTGACCGCCGCCTCCGCGGTCAGAGCCGCCCGGTCGGAGGCCACCCGACAGGCTCTCAGGCTGTCAGCCTTCCCGGGAGCCAGCCCAGCTGCACGGCCTCCTGGAACGGCCCGCCGCCCTCGTGATCGTTGAAGTCGTACACCTCGATGGTCTTGTCCTGGTGGGCGTAGGCGTTGAAGGCGGCGAAGACGGTCGAGGGCGGGCAGGTCATGTCCTCCAGGGCGGTCGAGAACAGCGCCGGCGCGCGCCCGCGTGCTGCGAAGTGCACCCCGTCGAAGTAGGACAGCGTGGCCCTCGCCTGCTCGGCCCGGCCGCGGTGCATCTTGAGGTAGTTGCCCACCTCGCGGTACGGGTTCCGGTCGGTGACGGTGAGGGCGCGGGGGAAGTCGCACAGGAACGGGACGTCCGGCGCGATCGCCACGAGGTCGGGTATCAGCGCGCCGACGGCGAGTGTGATGCCGCCGCCCTGGCTCCTGCCGATGGCCGCGGTGCGTGCCGCGTCGGTCAGCGGGTGCGATCGCGCCGCCTCCACCGCACGCACCGCGTCCGTGTACACGCGCCGGTAGTAGAACGACTCCGGGTCCTCGATGCCGCGGGTCATGAAGCCGGGGTACGAGGGGGCACTGCCCACCGGGTCCGGGGTGTCGCCGACGAGCCAGCCGCTGCCCTGTCCGCGGGTGTCCATCAAGAAGTGGGCGAAACCGGCCGACGCCCACAGCAGATGGGTGTGCGCCAGGCCCCGCCCGCCGCCGTAGCCGATGAACTCGACGACCACCGGCAGCGGCTCCGTGGTGCCCGCCGGGACGACGAGCCAGCCCTTGACCGGGTGGCCGCCGAAGCCCGCGAACGTCACGTCGTACACGTCGACGGTGCTCAGCCCCGTGCCGGTGCGCAGCTCGAAACGGGCGTCGAGGTCGTGGGACCGGGCCTCGTCGAGTGTCTTCGACCAGAATGCGTCGAAGTCCTCCGGCTCCACCGATCCGCTGCGGTAGTCACGCAGCTGGTCGAGCGGCAGATCGAACAGGGACATATGGGACCGCCTTCTTCGCAGGGGTGGTTGATCACACCGTACGGGGGGCGCGGTGAAGAAGTTGTGAACCCCTTGACCGACGCCCGGCCTGCCCTCACAGTACTCGTTAATGCGCATTACTAATACGCATTAATTGATCTGAGGAGCCACGGTGGAGGAACCCAGGAAGCGGGCCAGGCCCGGCCGTTCACCCGCACCGGCAGGCCGCACGGCCCGCCCGCGCCAGGCGGAGGTCGCACGGCTCGCCGGGGTCTCGCAGGCCACGGTCTCGCTGGTGCTCGCGGACAGGAGGCAGGGGCCCGCGATCTCGGAGGAGACCCGGCAGAAGGTCCTGGAGGCGGCCCGCAGCCTCGGTTACGTTCCCGACCCGGTGGCTCGCAGGCTCGCGGCGGGCCGCAACAACCTGCTGGGCGTGTTCAGCTTCACCGCGACGTTCCCGACCGATGTGCAGCACTCGTACTACCCGTTCCTGGTGGGCGTGGAGCGCGAGGCCGCGGAGCGCGGATACGACCTGGTGCTGTTCACGGGGTCGAGCACCGGCGGCGCGGGGGCCGCCGGACCCGACGCGCTGAGCCGGGTCCGCCTCGCCGACGGCTGTCTGTTCCTCGGCCGCCACGCACCGGTCCAGGAGCTGGGTCGGCTGGTCGCCGACGGCTTCCCTGTGGTCCACCTCGGTCGCCGGGACGAGCCGGAGGGCCTGCACTGGGTCGGCGCCGACTACGTGAGCGCCGCCCGCGAGGTCGTCGGCCACCTGGCCGCGCTCGGGCACCGGAGGATGGTGCTGATCCGCGAGGACGACGAAGCACCCGCCTCCACCGACCGTGAACAGGGCTTCATCGAGGGGCTGGAGGCAGCCGGCCCGACCGGCGGCCCCGAGGCCGTCTTCCGTTCCGCGGACCCGGAACGCGACCTCACCCCCGAGCGGCTGCGGAGCTGGCTCGCCGACGGCGTCACCGCGTTCGTCGCCGAGGAGACCGACACCGGAGCAGCCTGGCGCGCCCTGCGCCGCGCGGTCGCCGATGCCGGGGTCGACTGCCCGCGCGACGCCTCGCTGGCGCTGCTCGGCAGTCCGCCCGCCGACCTCGCGGACGACCCCGAACCCACCGGCTTCGACATCCCCCGCACCCGGCTCGGCGCGGCCGCCGTGCGCATGCTCGCCGCGCTGGTCGCGGGGGAGGAGGCCACCGAACCCCTGGTCGCCTGCACCTTCCGGCCCGGCGCCACATCGGGCCCGCCACCCGCCGCCGAAGACCACTGACCGACCGCACCACTCGTACGTACAGCTCAAGGAGACCAGTGATACCCGAACCGGACATCCTCGTCGTGGGCGCCGGACTCGGCGGCGTCGCCGCCGCGCTCGCCGCCTGCCGCGCCGGACGCACCGTCGTCCTCACCGAGGAGACCGACTGGATCGGCGGCCAGCTCACCTCCCAGGCCGTCCCCCCGGACGAGCATCCGTGGGTGGAGCAGTTCGGCACCACCGCCTCGTACCGCAGGCTGCGTGAGGGCATTCGCGCGTACTACCGCCAGTGGTACCCGATGCGTGCCGAGGCCCTCGCCCTCACCGACCTCAACCCGGGCGCCGGACGCGTCAGCAAGCTCTGCCACGAGCCGCGCGTCGCGCTCACCGTGCTGGAGTCGATGCTCGCACCGCACCGGGCGGCGGGCCGCCTCATCCTGCTCACCGAGCACCGGGCCGTGGCCGCCGAGACGGACAACGATGTCATCCGGGCCGTCACCCTGGAGAACCTCCGCACCGGCAACCGCACCACCGTCGCGGCCCGCTACGTCGTCGACGCCACCGAGACCGGCGAACTCCTCGAACTCGGCGGCGTCGAGCACGCCATCGGCGCCGAGGCCCGGAGCGAGTTCGGCGAACCGCATGCCCCCGAAGAGGCCCAGCCGCTCAACCAGCAGGGCATCACCGTCTGCTTCGCCCTCTCCCACCACGAGGGCGAGGACCACACCGTCGACCGCCCCGCCGACTACGACTTCTGGCGCTCCTACCGCCCCGACTTCTGGCCCGGCCCGCTCCTCGGCTTCCAGGCGCCCGACCCGCGCTCCCTGGAATCCGTACCGCGCACCTTTGTCCCCAACCCGGACATCGACCCGCTCGCCGTCAGCGCCGACCAGAGCGCGGACGCCGGCGACAAGGAGCTGTGGGGCTTCCGCCGCATCCTCGCCCGGGGCATGCACCGCCCCGGTGCCTTCGACTCCGACATCACACTCGTCAACTGGCCCCTCAACGACTACTGGCTCAAGCCGCTGGTGGGCGCCGGGGACGAGGTCTCCGCCCGAGCGGTCGCCGAGGCGCGGCAGTTGTCGCTGTCGCTGCTGTACTGGCTGCAGACCGAGGCCCCGCGCCAGGACGGCGGCACCGGCTTCCCCGGTCTGCGGATCCGCCCCGACATCACCGGCACCGACGACGGCCTCGCCAAGGCCCCGTACGTACGCGAGTCCCGCCGGATCAAGGCCGTCACCACCGTCACCGAGCAGGACGTGTCGATCGACGTCGTGGGGCCGCACGGCGGAACACGCCACCGGGACGCGGTCGGCGTCGGCAGCTACCGCATCGATCTGCACCCCTCCACCGGAGGCGACAACTACATCGACATCGGCTCGGTCCCGTTCGAGATCCCGCTCGGAGCCCTCGTACCGCGCCGCGTCCGCAATCTGCTGCCCGCGGGCAAGAACATCGGCACCACCCACATCACCAACGGCTGCTACCGGCTCCACCCGGTGGAATGGAACATCGGCGAGGTCGCCGGTGCCCTGGCCGCCCACTGTCTCGCCGAGGGCGTCGAACCGCAGCAGGTCCAGTCCGAGGACAAGCGGTACGAGGCGTTCGCGCGGCTGCTCGACCACGACGGGGTCCAGCGCCACTGGCCCGACGTACGCGGCTACTGACCGCAGGCGCGCAATCCGTGAAATGCCGGGTGGGACAGCTCCACCTGTGCCCCCCCCCCCCCCCCCCCCCCCCACCCCACCCTCTGAGTCCGGGGCCCTCTCCCCACCCCCCCCCCCCCCCGCCCCGCCCGCGCATCAACCCACTCGCACAAGGAGGTGCCCAGCCCTGACCACCCACCGCATCCGCGTCGGCATCGACGTGGGCGGAACCTTCACCGACGCCGTGGCCGTCACGCCACGACCCTCGAACTGCTGGGGCAGGTGAAGGTTCCCACCAGCCACCACCACGAGGACGTGGCCCGTGCCGCCCTGGACCCGCAGCCACTGCTCGCCCTGGCCCGCAGCGAGCTCGGCACCCGTGCCGCGGACGAGTCCGTGATCGCGGTCGTGGAGGTACGGACATGAGCGCGCCCGCAGACCTCGCCGCCACGGACGACACCGAGTTCGGCGTACGGCTCCTGGCGGCCACCCCCACACACGAAGGACGCGACCGCGACCTGCTGCGCCACTGGGCCACCGTGGCAACGGAGTTCGGTGCCCGGCTCACCCCCGCCCCGTCCCGCGCCCGCGTCGTCGAACGCGACGGCGGGCTGGAACACGGCCTCCTCGCCCGCTACACCTCACGCCCCGCGACCGTCGAGCTGTACACCGACACCCTCGCCCGCGCCGAGGCCCTGGTCGACGAGCGCGGCTGGCGCCACTGGTACCCGGCGGGCTCGGTGCGCGCCGCGGCCCTCGCACACGAGGCCGTCCATGAACTGCTCCATCACGGCCCGGCGAAAGCGGCGCTGAAACAGGCACTCGGCCATGTCGTGCTGCGCGCCGGACGCCGACGCCTGTACGGCCATGTCGCCGGGGCCGAGGAGATCGCCGCCCACGCCTATGCCCGCACCGCCTGCGGACTCGGCCGCAGCCCGCTGCTGCTGACCGCCGCGCTCGCCACGGCCGGCGCGCACCCCACCACCGCACCGCACGGAAGAGAGAAGTAACGCCATGGGCGTCGTCATCCTCCTCGTCATGGCGGCCGGTGTCGCCGCGATGCTCACCCGGAAACTCCCCACGGCCTTCGCGCTCGTCGTCCGGCCGTCGTCATCGCCCTCGTCGCGGGCGCCCCGCTCACCGGCAAGGGCAGCGTCCTGGACACGGTCCTCCAGGAGGGCGCACCCGCCCTCGCCGCCACCATGATCGCCATCCTGCTCGGCTCCTGGCTCGGCAAGCTCCTGGACGAGACCGGCATCGCGGGCACCCTCGTCCGCAAGATCGTCGAATTCGGCGGCGACCGCCCGGTCGTGGTGGCCCTCGGCGTCCTCGCCGTCTCCACCCTCGTCGGTACGGTGACGGGCTCCGCGCCCGCCGCGATGCTCGCCGGAATCATCGGCATCCCCGCGATGATCGCCGTCGGCATCCCCAAGGTCACCGCGGCCGGCACGATCCTCATGGGCATCGCGGCGGGAATGCCGTTCGAGCTCCCCGTCTGGCAGTTCTTCTCCACCGCGCTGGAACTGCCCGTCCCCACGGTGCGCGGCTTCATGATCAAGCTGTTCCCGTTCGCGCTGGCCGCCGCGGTCCTCTTCGTTCTCGTCGAGTCCCGCCGCCGCGGCGTCGAGCACGCGTGGTCCGCCAAGTCCCTTGCCGAGAAGCCGCGTTCCGGCCGGCGCGCCCGGCTCGGCGACGCCCCCTGGTACGCGCTGCTCACGCCGGTCGTGCCCCTGGTCCTGGCCCTCGGCCTCGAAGTGGCCATCATTCCCTCGCTGCTCGCGGGCGTGCTGTACTGCCTGGTCACCACCACCCGGCCGCGCGAGATGAACAAGCGGCTGCTGCGCACCCTCTACGGCGGCTTCGAGGTGGCCGCCGCACCGATCACCCTGTTCATCGCCATCGGCATCCTGCTCGCGGCCGTGAAACTGCCCGGAGCGATCGACGCGCTCGAACCCCTCGTCAAGGCGGTCAGCCCGCAGAACGCGGTGCTGTTCGTGCTCGTCTTCACCGTCCTCGTACCGCTCTGCCTCTACCGCGGCCCGCTCAATGTCTTCGGCCTCGGCGCGGGCATCGCCGGTGTCCTGATCGCCGCCGGCATCTACCCCGCCACCGCGGTGCTGGGCCTGGCCACCTCGTACAACCAGGTCTTCGGGGTCGCCGACCCCACGAGCACCCAGACCGTATGGAGCGCGCAGTACGCGGGCGTCCCCCCGCAACAGGTGATGATCCGCACCCTGCCCTTCGTCTGGGCCGTCGCCCTCGGCGGCTTCTGCGTGACGGCCGCCACCTACCTCTGACACGTTCACCCACTCCCGGGACGGAGTTCACCCATGAACGAGCCGCAGACGAATCCGCAGAACGAGCCGACCGGCCGGTCACCCGCGCCCCGCCGCCCTACGCGTCCGCGACCGAGTCCAACCGCACCTCGTCCCGGCCCACGCCCCGCGCGTCCGCGTCGACCGAGCGGCGCAGCGCCTCGTGGAGCTTGGCCGGGGTCAGCACGCCGAGAAACCGGGCCCCGTCCAGTACCGCGACCCACCCCGCGTCGTGCTGGAGCATCTCGCTGAACGCCTGCTTCAGCGGGGATCCGACCGGCACCCAGGCATCCATCCTGCGGGCCAGTTCGCCGACCGTGCCGTGTTCGCCGGCGATCCGCAGCGAGTCGGCCGCCACCCAGCCGTGCAGGTCGCCCTCGCCGTTCAGCACCACCGCCCAGCGGGCACCCGTGGCGCCCAGCCGTGCCGCCGCCGAGCCGGCCGGTTCGTCGAGCCGGGCCACCGGCGGCTCCTCCAGGTCCTCCGGCTCGATCGTGGTGACCGAGAGCCGCTTCAGCCCCCGGTCGGCGCCGACGAACTGTGCCACGTACGGAGTCGCGGGAGCCCCGAGCACGGCGCCCGGGGTGTCGAACTGCTCGATGCGCCCCGCCCCGTACACCGCGATCCGGTCGCCCATCCGGACCGCCTCCTCGATGTCATGGGTGACCATCAGGACCGTCTTGCGGACCGTCGCCTGCAGGCTCAGGAATTCGTTCTGCAGCCGCTCGCGCACCACCGGATCGACCGCGCCGAACGGCTCGTCCATCAGCAGCACCGGCGGATCCGCGGCCAACGCCCGTGCCACCCCCACCCGTTGGCGCTGCCCGCCGGAGAGCTGCGCGGGGTACCGGGAGCCGTACGTCTTCGGGTCGAGGCCCACCAGATCCAGCAGCTCGGCCGCCCGCTCCCGGGCCCTCGCCCGCTTCCAGCCGACCAGCGCGGGCACGGTCGCGGTGTTGTCGAGGACCGTGCGGTGCGGGAAGAGACCGACCTGCTGGATGACGTAGCCGATCCGGCGGCGCAGTCTCACCGGGTCGACGCCGGAGACGTCCTCGCCGTCGACGAGGATCCGGCCCGACGACGGTTCGATCAGCCGGTTCACCATCATCATCGTGGTCGTCTTGCCGCAGCCGGACGGCCCGACGAGGGTGACCAGTTCCCCCTCGGCGACCTCGAAGGAGAGCTCGTCGACCGCGCTTGTGCCGTCCGGATACACCTTGCTGACCTGCTCGAACCGGATCATGCCTGCACGGTAGGAGGCGTCCGGCCGCCCCGCACACGGGCCGCGACCGTCCGGGTCACGACCGTGTGCTGAACTGTCCGTGGCACATCTGATTCAGGAGCACCTTGTGAGCAGCTACCGGCACCCCGGCATCGTCTTCACCGACCGCTATTTCACGGTCCCGCTCGACCACAGCGACCCGAGCGGTGAGCAGATCGAAGTCTTCGGCAGACAGGCCGTGGCGAGCGGCAGGACCGGCGAGGAACTGCCGTGGCTGGTCTACCTGGAGGGCGGCCCCGGCTTCGGTGCCCGGCGTTTCATCGGCACGGAGGCCTGGCTGGGGCGGGCGGTTCAGGAGTTCCGGGTGCTGCTGCTCGACCAGCGCGGCACCGGCCTCTCCACCCCGGCCAACCGGCAGACCCTGCCGCTGCGCGGCGGCCCGCGCGAGCAGGCCGGCTACCTCACCCACTTCCGGTCCGACAACATCGTGCGCGACTGCGAGCTGATCCGTCCGCAGCTGACCGGCGGCGAACCGTGGACGGTCCTCGGCCAGTCCTTCGGCGGCTTCTGCGCCGTCCGCTATCTGTCGGCCGCCCCCGAAGGGCTCAAGACCGTCCTGATCACCGGCGGGCTGCCCTCCCTCGGTGCGCACGCCGACGATGTCTACCGGGCCGCCTACCCGCGGATCGAGCGCAAGGTCGCCGCCCACTACGCCCGCTATCCGCAGGACGTCGAGCGCGCCCGGGAGATCACCGCCCATCTGCTGGAGCGTCCCGTCGACAGTGCCGGACACCGGCTGACGCCCGAGGGGTTCCAGTCCCTCGGCATCATGCTGGGTGGCGGCAACGGCAGCCACCAGCTGCACTACCTGCTGGAGAACGCCTTCGTCCGTACGCCGCTCGGCACCGAGCTCGCCGACACCTTCCAGGAGGCCGTGCGGGCCGCCACCTCGTTCGCCGGGCATCCGCTGTACGCACTGATGCACGAGGCCATCTACGGCCAGGGCGAGCAGCCCACCGGCTGGGCGGCCGAGCGGGTCCGGGCCGAATTCCCGCAGTTCGACGCGGCCGAGGCGGTCAGGGGCGACGGTCCGGTGCTCTTCACCGGTGAGAGCATCCACCCCTGGCACTTCGAGGTGGACCCGGCGCTGCGCCCGCTGCGAGAGACCGCCGAGCTGCTGGCCGCCCGTACCGACTGGGCGCCGTTGTACGACACCGAGCGCCTGGCGGCCAACCAGGTGCCGGTCGCGGCAGCCGTCTACCACGACGACATGTACGTCGACACGGAACACGCGCTGCGCACGGCGGCGTCGATCCGGGGCCTGCGCACCTGGGTGACCAATGAGTACGAGCACGACGGGCTGCGGGCGAGCGGACCGCGGGTGCTGGACCGGCTGCTCGCCCTGGTCAGGGACGAGGCCTGAGGGTTTCCGTGACGGGGAGCCGGTCGGCCGGCTCCCCCGGTCACGGCACCACGGGTGTCAGGCCTGGAGGGCGTGCAGCGTGTCGTCCAGGCTCGTGGCCGAGCGCGGGGCCCGGTTGTACGGGAGCTTCGACAGGGCCGCCGCCATGCCGCACGTGTTGGTCACGGCGGAGAACACCAGGCCGGAGCCGACACCGGCGGAGATCCAGCGTGCCGCGGGGAAACGCACCCCGGCGAGCAGGCCGGCCACCACGAGCGAACCGGCGGCGAGCCGGACCTGACGTTCCATCGGCCAGGTCGTGCGGGCCCCGGTGGGGTGGTCGAGATCGCGTCCCTCGCCCTCCCAGGCCGAGGTGCCGCCCGAGAGCGTCACGGCGTCGATGTCGGCGGCGGCGAGAATGTCACAGGCCCGGGTGGAGCGGACGCCGGAGGCGCACACCACGAGCAACGAGCCGCGGGCCGCGGCGGACTTCAGCGCGGGCACGGCCTCGGAAAGGCGGTCCAGCGGGATGTTCAGCGCACCGGGAACATGCCCGGAGGCGTACTCACCGGGGGCCCGCACATCGATGACGGTGAACTCCGCGAGCCGGGCCGCGGCCTGAGCGGGGGAGAGGGAGACGGGGCTGGTCACGAGCAATGTTTCCTTTCGTTCACCGGGGCTCCGGAGGGACTCGGTCCGCCCTTCCCGGTCAGGTTAGAATACCCCTTGGGGTATCAGGAGGAGGATGTTGTGGAACTTGAGATGGCGGCCGACGAACTGAAATCGGTCCTCAATCGACTTCGCCGCGCGCAGGGCCAGCTCGCCGCGGTCATCAGGATGATCGAGGAGGGCCGCGACTGCGAGGACGTGATCACGCAGATGGCGGCCGTGTCCCGGGCGCTCGACCGGGCCGGTTTCGCGATCATCGCGACGGGCCTGCAGCACTGCATGGCCGACGGCGGCAGCGAGCCGGAGGACCGCGACCGGATGCGGGCGCGGCTGGAGAAGCTCTTTCTCTCGCTGGCCTGAGCCGGCCGGTGGTGACGCCGTGGTTCGGGCCACGGCGTCGGTGATCATGAACACGGCCACGGCCAGGGGCACCGTGCCGAAGATCCGTTGCAGGGCGGCCGTGGACACCTTCGCGGCGAGCCGCTGTCCGTCCCGGGCGCCGAGCACCGCCATCGCCGTGAACGGGGCGATCGTCGCCGGGTCCAGTGCGGTGGGGGTGGCGAGACGGGTGACCAGTGCGGCAGTAGGCCGGTTCCGACCGCCGCGGTCATCGGGACGGCGACCACGGTGACCAGCGGGGGACGGCGAGCACGGGGGCGGTGACAGGTCCTTCCGTGATGCTTTACCCCGGGGGTATCTCCGCGTCAGGCTGACGCCAACACACAACGGGCATTTCTGCCCTCGGGTGAGATGTGCGCTACGCCGGGGGCGCGTGGAACGCGGGGCGGGGGCGATCGCGGGCGACTAGCCTGCCGGCATGACGGAGCAGCTCACACCCATGCCCACGGACTGGCGGCGTGCCCTCGCCGTGGTCGCGCACCCCGATGACCTGGAGTACGGCTGCGCGGCGGCCATCGCGGGATGGACCGATGAGGGGCGCGAGATCCGCTACCTCCTCGCCACCCGCGGCGAGGCCGGCATCGACACGCTGGAGCCGGAGCGGTGCGCACCGCTGCGCGAGCGCGAGCAGCGGGCGAGCGCCGCGGCCGTCGGGGTCTCCACGGTGGAGTTCCTGGACCACCGCGACGGCGTGATCGAGTACGGCCTCCCGCTGCGCCGCGACATCGCCGCGGCCATCCGAAAGCACTGCCCCGAGCTGGTCATCACGCTCAATCACAGGGACACCTGGGGCGGCGTCGCCTGGAACACTCCCGATCACCGGGCGGTCGGCCGCGCCACCCTGGACGCCGCCGCCGACGCGGGCAACCGCTGGATCTTCCCGGAGCTGGCGGAGGCAGGGCTCCGGCCGTGGAACGGGGTGCGGTGGGTCGCGGTCGCCGGGTCGAGCACGCCCACCCATGCCGTCGACGCGACGGCCGGGCTGGAGCGCTCGGTGAAGTCGCTGCTTGCGCACCGTACGTACATCGAAGGGCTGACCGACGAGGACCCCGAGGAGTACTGCCGCACCTTCCTGACCGGTCACGCGCGGGCCGAGGGCGAGCGCTTCGGTGGCCGCCCGGCGGTCACGTTCGAACTCTTCGCCCGCTGATTCCGGTCCGGGCTGCGCTCGCCGTTTCGCCGTTTCCTGCTGTGCAGGTTCGGCGTCGCGCATACACGGGTACCGCTTCTGGAGGTAAAACCGCAGGTCCACGTGTCGATGTTGTCCAGACCATTGACATGTAAGCGCCACGATGTTGAATTCGGGGTTGTTCTGTTGCGCGACTCTGGTGACTTGAGTGATCAATGGAGGACCTGTGACGCCTCGCCCACCCCGTCTCACCGCGCTCGGCACGGCGGCGACCCTGCTCGTCGGCGGTCTGCTGACCGCCGTGCCGCCCGCCCAGGCAGCCGACAGCACCCGCGCCGCCACCCCGGCGAACGCCGCGGACGGCCGCACGGCCCCCGCGATCACGCCGACCCCGCAGTCCGTGAAGCCCCGGGCCGACCGGATCACCATCAGCCCGACCGTCACCCTGGTGGCAGGCAGCACCGCCGACGAGTCCGCCGTCCAGGTCGTCCGGAGCGCGCTGCGCCGGGCCGGTGCCCAGCGCGTCGTACGCGCCGACAGACCCGCCCGGAGCGGTCTCACCGTCCATGTCGGTGACTCCGACGCGCTCGCCGCGCAGCGGATCGACGGCCCGTCCGCGCTGCCCGCCGACGGATATGTGCTCGGCATCGGCGCCGACCGCATCGTCCTCGCGGGCAAGGACACCACGGGCACGTACTACGCCGCGCAGACACTGCGTCAGATCCTGCCGAAGGAGAACCATCCGGGCGCCGAGGTCGCCGGGCTCGCGGTGCGCGACTGGCCCGGCACCGCGCTGCGTGGCGTCATCGAGGGCTTCTACGGCACTCCGTGGTCGCACGAGGCCCGGCTCGACCAGCTCGACTACTACGGCGAGCACAAGATGAACATCTATGTGTACTCGCCGAAGGACGACGCGTACCTCCGTGCGAAGTGGCGAGACGCCTACCCGGCCGACCGGCTGGCCCAGATCAAGGAGCTCGCCGACCGGGCCGCGCAGCGGCATGTGGAGTTCACCTACGCGCTCTCGCCCGGCCTCTCCGTCTGCTACAGCTCGGACGCCGACGCCAAGGCGCTGGTCGAGAAGTTCCAGACCATCTGGGACATCGGCGTACGCACCTTCGCCGTGCCGCTCGACGACATCAGCTACACCGACTGGAACTGCGCCGAGGACAAGGCGAAGTGGGGGACCGGCGGCGGCGCGGCGGGCGCGGCGCAGGCGTATCTGCTCAACCGGGTCAACAAGGAGTTCATCGCCACCCACCCGGGCGCCCAGCCGCTCCAGATGGTCCCGACCGAGTACTACAACGTCTCCGCCTCGCCGTACAAGAAGGCGCTGTCCGAGCAGCTCGACCCCAACGTGCTGGTCGAGTGGACGGGTGTCGGAGTCGTCGCGCCGACCATGACCGTCGCGCAGGCGGAGGCCGCCCGTGCGGTCTTCGGCCACCCGATCCTGACCTGGGACAACTACCCGGTCAACGACTACGCGACCGACCGGCTGCTGCTCGGCCCGTTCAGCGGGCGCGAGAAGGGCCTGCCCGGCAAGCTGGCCGGGATCACGGCGAACCCGATGATCCAGCCCTACGCCTCGAAGCTCGCGCTGTACACCGTCGCCGACTACGCGTGGAACGACGCCGCGTACGACCCGCGCACCTCGTGGGGCGAGGGGCTGAAGGAGTACGCGGGCCCGGACCCGCGCACCCGGAAGGCGCTGCGGGCCTTCGCCGATGTGAACTACAGCTCGGCCCTCAACAAGGAGCAGGCCCCCGAACTGGCGGCGGAGTTCGATCGCTACTGGAAGTCCGGTGACGCCGCCCGGCTCACCTCGGTGCTCGGCGCGCTCGGCGCGGCCCCCGGCAGGCTGCGCGACGGCCTGCCCGACCGCGGCTTCGTCGCCGACGCCGGCCCCTGGCTCGATGCGACCGAATCCTGGGCCACCGCCGCCCGTACCGCCCTGCGCATGGTCGAGGCGGCCCGCGCCGGAAAGGGCGCACAGGCCTGGGACCTGCGCCGGCAGCTGCCCGCGCAGGTCACCGCGGCGAAGTCCTTCACCTACACCGGGCTCGACGGGCGCAAGGTGCCGGTGCACGTCGGCGACGGTGTCCTGGACCGGTTCATCGACGCGGCGAACGCCGAGCACGACCGGATACTCGGCGTGAGCGGCAGGCCCTCGGCCTCGACGAGCCTGGGCACGTACCAGAGCAACGCCGTCGCCCGAATGCTGGACGGCGACGACTCCACCTACTTCTGGAGCGACGGGGCGCCCGCCGCGGGTGACACGCTCACCGTGGATCTCGGCCGGGTCCGCGACATCGGCTCCGTCACCCTCGCGATGGGCAAGACCGGCAGCCCCGACGACTACCTTCACCAAGGGGTGCTCGAATACTCGGCAGACGGGCAGAACTGGCAGCAGCTCACCGCTTTCTCCGGAAAGCCGGACGTCACCGCGACCGCGCCCGCCGGAACGAAGGCGCGCCATGTGCGGGCACGGGCGACCGCGGGCCAGGACAACTGGCTCGTCGTACGGGAGTTCAGCGTTCCGACGGACGACGGAGCGGTGACCGGAGGACCGCCTGCCGCAGCCGGATCCTCGCTGCGCGCGGCGTCCGACGGGGACCCGGACACCGTCTACCGGGCGGCCCGTGCGCCGGAGGCCGGGGAGACGCTGGAGCTGGGGCTCGTAGCCGCTCGTGACGTGCCCTTCGTCACCGTCCTGCAGCCGACCGGGGCCGATGCCCGCGCCGACATCCAGCTGCGGGGGACCGACGGAACGTGGCAGACCGTCGGCGCGCTCGACGGCCCGTACACCCGGGTGGACACGGCGGGGCGCACGGCCGACGCGGTGCGGCTCGCCTGGCGCGCCGGCTCGTCGGCACCGCAGATCGCCGAGATCGTGGTGGCCGGCCGGCGCTGACGCCCAACCGGAATCCTCCCGCGCCCGGTTCGGCCCGAAGCTCCTCGGGCCGAACCGGGCGCTCCCCTGTCCGGGTCCGGCCGAAACGGGTAACGGCAGGTTGTTCCCAGAGGGGCAAGCGACCGCTTAGTATGCGCCGGAGCAGTGGTAATGCCGACAGTGTTGTGGAGGCCCCTCATGCAGGCATGGCGAGTGCACCGGAACGGCGAGCCGAGCGAGGTGATGCGGCTGGAGGAGACGGAACGGCCCACGCCCGGCGACGGGCAGGTGCTCATCGAGGTGCTCGCGGCGAACATCAACTTCCCGGACGCGCTGCTCTGCCGCGGCCAGTACCAGGTGCGGCCGCCGCTGCCCTTCACCCCCGGCGTCGAGATCTGCGGCCGGACGGCGGACGGGCGACGGGTGCTCGCCACTCCCGCCCTGCCGCACGGCGGGTTCGCCGAATATGTGGTCGCGGACGAGGCGGCGCTGCTGCCCGCCCCGGACGCCCTGGACGACGCCGAGGCCGCCGCCCTGCACATCGGCTACCAGACCGGCTGGTTCGGCCTGCACCGCAGGGCGCACCTCCGGGCGGGCGAGACCCTGCTGGTCCACGCGGCGGCCGGCGGGGTCGGCAGCGCCGCCGTCCAGCTCGGCAAGGCCGCCGGCGCCACCGTCATCGGTGTGGTCGGGGGCCCCGAGAAGGCGAAGACCGCCACCGGGCTCGGCTGCGACCTGGTCATCGACCGCCGCAGCGAGGACATCGTCGCCGCGGTCAAGGAAGCCACCGGCGGTCGTGGCGCCGACGTGGTCTACGACCCGGTCGGTGGCGACGCCTACGCCAAGTCCGTGAAGTGCATTGCCTTCGAGGGCCGGGTGATCGTCGTCGGTTTCGCGAGCGGTGTCATCCCCACCCCGGCGCTGAACCACGCACTCGTCAAGAACTACTCGATCACCGGACTCCACTGGGGTCTGTACAACACCAAGGACCCGGCCGCCGTCCGCGCCTGCCACGACGAACTCACCCGGCTCGCCGCGCAGGGTGTCATCAAGCCGCTGATCAGCGAACGCGTCGAGCCGGCCGGGGCGGCCGCCGCCGTCCAGCGGGTCGCCGACGGCACCAGCACCGGCCGGATCGTCGTCCTCCCGTCAGGAGCCGCCCGATGACCGCACCCGACGCCGCCGAGCTCCGCCGACGCACCCAGGACCTGCTCGCCGCACACCCTCCGGCCACCACCGGCCGCACCGAATTCCTCCGGGCCCGCTTCGACGCCGGACTGGCCTGGGTGCACTACCCGGCCGGGCTCGGCGGCCTCGACGCGCCGCGCTCCCTGCAACCCGTCGTCGATGCCGAACTCGCCGCGGCGGGCGCTCCCGACAACGACCCGCGCCGGATCGGGATCGGCCTCGGCATGGCCGCCCCCACCATCCTCGGCTACGGCACCGACGAGCAGAAACAGCGCTTCCTGCGGCCCCTGTGGGTCGGCGAGGAGGTCTGGTGCCAGCTCTTCAGCGAACCCGGCGCGGGCTCCGACCTCGCGGCCCTCGGCACCCGCGCCGTCCGCGACGGCGAGGACTGGGTGGTCGACGGGCAGAAGGTCTGGACGTCCAGCGCCCATCTGGCGCGCTGGGCGATCCTGATCGCCCGCACCGACCCGGACCGGCCCAAGCACCGCGGCATCAGCTACTTCATCTGCGACATGACCGACCCCGGCGTCGAGGTCCGGCCGCTGCGCCAGATCACCGGCGAGGCCGAGTTCAACGAGGTCTTCCTTACCGGCGTACGCATCCCCGACAGCAGGCGCCTCGGCCCGGTCGGTGAGGGCTGGAAGGTCGCGCAGACCACGCTGATGAACGAGCGGGTCTCCATCGGCGGGGCACGCATCCCGCGCGAGGGCGGCATGATCGGCCCGGTCGCCCGCACCTGGCGCGAACGCCCCGAACTGCGCACCCACGACCTCCATCAGCGGCTGCTGACCCTCTGGGTCGAGGCCGAGGTGGCCAGGCTCACCGGCACCCGGCTGCGCCAGCAGCTCGTCGCCGGACAGCCCGGCCCCGAAGGTTCCGGGATGAAACTCGCCTTCGCCCGGCTCAACCAGGAGATCAGCGGACTGGAAGTCGAACTGCTCGGCGAGGAAGGGCTGTTGTACGGCGACTGGACCATGCGCCGGCCGGAGCTCGTCGACTTCACCGGCCGGGACGCCGGATACCGCTATCTCCGCTCCAAGGGCAACTCCATCGAGGGCGGCACCAGCGAAGTGCTGCTCAACATCGTCGCCGAGCGCGTCCTCGGCCTGCCCGCCGAGCCGCGCAACGACAAGGACGTCGCCTGGAAGGACCTGGCCCGATGACCGCACCGACCGAAGAGACCCGCACGCCCGACCTGCTGTACTCGGAGGCCGAGGATGATCTGCGGGCAGCGGTGCGTTCGCTCCTCGCCGACCGGAGCGACGCGTCGGCGGTACTGGCCCGCGTCGAGTCGGGCACGCCGTACGACCCGCGACTCTGGAAGGCGCTCGCGGCCGACATCGGCGCCGCCGGGCTGCTGGTGCCGGAGAAGCTGGGCGGGCAGGGCGCGAGCCATCGTGAGGCCGCGGTGGTGCTGGAGGAGCTGGGCCGCAGCGTCACGCCCGCGCCCTATCTGACCAGCGCGGTCGTCGCCACCGAGACGCTTCTCGCGCTGGGCGCGCCCGACGGACCGGTTGCCGAGCTCCTCGGCGACCTCGCTGCGGGCCGCAGGGTCGCGGTGCTCGCCCTGCCGTTCGCCGCCCCGGCGCCCGACGCCGCCCAGCC
>NZ_JBEXPH010000133.1:0-23923 GCF_040611955.1 Streptomyces sp. NPDC006510
GCGGCCTCACCACCGAAGACTTCGCAGTCCTCGATCAATGGCTGCGGGCCACTTGAGGCTCCCCACGGTGATCCACAGGAATTGACAATTGCTCGGGCTCGACAAAGGTGACGCTGGTGATGCCCATCGGGGCGAGGTTCCCCGCGATGGAATTCTTGAGGGCAGCCACATCCGGATCGCCGTCATCGACACCCAGCCCGGTGAACCCTGCGTTCTGATCTGCCTGATCCGGCTTGGAGCCCTTACGGGGCCTTTCAGCGGTGAAGTCCTTCATTGTGCTGTCACTCCTCTGTCGTGTGCAGGCACACCCAGTACTTCGTGGTGCTTGTCGCGGGCGCAGGAATGCAGAAGCCCTGGGGAACACGGGGCTCCCCAGGACTCGCGTACGTCCCAGCCTGGTTCCTGCGGAGCGGGGGTCCACAACCCCTCGAATGCCGCGCCATGTCACCTCCCTTCACTCTGGTCGACGCTGCGTCTTTCAGTTGCCAGCCAAAAGACGTGCCAGAGCGGCCTCTCGCTGTGCGACAAATCCCGGCGCCTGGGACTCGTATCCGTGTGGCACAGCCTCGGCCGTCCGTTGGAGGAATTCCTCGACCGGTCGACGCTGAGCTGTCAGCGTTGCACTGTCGTTGTCGACCTTGAGACGTATGAGAATGGCGGGCAACCCCGGATCAGGGCTGATCCGTACGTCGCCCTCGCCCGTCGGCCGGATGAGGCCGTCACGGAGCAGGTCTCGTCCTATGTACCAGACGACTGGATCATCCTCGGTGCTCTGTAAAAAAGTCACACGCACCGCGTATGGATCCTGCTGTGAGTAGTGAAGGAACGCCGTAACGAGAACGTAGGTAGACGACTGCGGCAAGCGACGTCTCATCGCAAAGGTCGCCCTGACAGGCCCCCGTGCCTCGGTGTTCATCGAATTGATCTCCTCAGTGGTGGCGGTCGACCGCATCGAGTGTTCGGATCATCGCGGCGGTCGTGATTCTCGGATTGCTGGTGACGTTTTGACCTCAGGGGATGCTGGAGTGCAGGGGCCAGCACAACGCGGCGCCGGAAGCCGATCACTTCGCCGTCCACGGACGGTGCGACCAGTGCCGCCGGCTCCCGAGTGGACACGTCGGCACCGGTGACCAGGAGGTGCATGTCGCTCGGCGGTGGAAGGCGCGATGCACGATCCGCGCCCCGGGGACAGCGGTCCCCGACCGCCTTGAGGAGGCGATCGGGGACGTGGGTCTGTGCCGCAGGCATCGCGTCAGTTGGGTGGGACCGATCGGGGGACGCTGGACGCGTGGTCAGGACACAGCGGCGGTGCCGGCCAGGTTCCAGCTCTTGCCGTTCTTGCCGTCATCGGCGATGTCGTAGTAGGCGGTGGCGTCCGCAGTCCAGTTCTTCTGCTTGGTCCTCACGTGGACCTCGCCGTAGCCGCCGGCTCCGGTGGGGTAGGTCTTCGAGCCCTTCTCGGACTTGTTGATCTCCGTGCTGATCTCACGCTGTTCACAGATGCCGTAGCTGCAGTTCTTCTTCGTGGTCGAACCGCTCTGTGCGTACATGAGGACCGAGAAGTCGTGGAACCGTTTGCCGCCCGTGAACCAGGAGGTGCCGTCCCAGGATGCCTTGTTGAGCCAGGCCTTGTAGTGGCGGTATCCGCCGCTCGACCCCTGGTACTTGACGCAGATGTTCAGGTTGACCTTCACGTCGGGCTTGCCCGGCAGAGCGAAGTTCTTGCTGCTGGTCTTACAGTGTGTGGTTGTCGAAGCCTGGGCCGTTCCGGTCAGCGCAATGGTTCCGCCGAGAGCGACGGAGGCGGCAAGGACGGAGGCTGCGGTGCGCTTGAGGTTGTACATGAGGTGCCTTTCGAGCTCTGTTGGAAAGAAATCACTGGTCCTGGTGGGCTCGGCCCGCTGCGCGCGGTTCGGGCCGAAGTACGGCGTCCGGTGCCGGCTCGTCTCGACGGCCAGCTGAACCAGTCCGTGTCCGTCGGTCCTCGGTCTCCGCGACGGGCCAGGGGATGTTGGTGAACTCTGACGTCCTGCGGTGCTCGTCCTTTCGGGTCGGGGCCGGTCGGTCCTGAACGGAGGTAGCGGCAGTTACGGAGGGCATGTCGGGACGCAGTGAGCGGGTCAGGGGGCGACATGCGGCGACGGCGATAAGGGCACTGCAAAGGAACAGCTCTGCGACGAGCTGGCGCCCACCGGCGTTGAGCGCGAATGCGACGCCGAGCGGCGGCAGGGAGGCTGCAGCTTGAGTGGCGCTGATGACCGCCTGGCCTCGTTCTCAGGCCATTTGAGCGAGGTGCGCTCGGAGTCTCGTTAGCAGGCCTTGTTGGAGGCGCACAACGAGAAGCCTCATAGGACATTGGTGTCTCCTGGGGCTTCTGCATCACGCCTCTCAGCGCCCTACCCGGGGCGGCTGTGCCGCCCGGGAACGAGCGGTGAGGTCTACGTGATGCGGTTACCGCATGCCACGTCGCCCTCGGTGTGCGTGAGGGTCTCGCCAGTGAACGAGTGCTTCATCACGTAGTAGTGGGGTGCGTTCTGGATCACCACACTCCAGCCGACAACTTCATTGGGAATCTTCGTCGAGGAGTTCGGCCAGCAGCTGCGCCAGAGGGCGGTCGTGGGAGGGATGACGCGCCGGCTTGTAGGCCTTGCAGTCCTCCTCGCAAAGGAACGTCGTGGTGCCGGCTGCTTTGTCGGTGTCCCAGTGGTACGTGGTGCCGGTGTCACAGATCCGGCAGAACTGTCCGAGCTGTTCGCCGGTGAAGACTCGGGAGCCGAAGGTGCTGCAGCGCGAGCAGAAGCCAGCACCATTCCGGTAGCCGCGGGTTTCCCAGTCGTGGGAGCCGCTGCCGTCGGAGCAGTCCAGGGCAAGCCGGTACTGGGTCCAGGCGCTGTTCTCGCATTCCTGTGGAGTGACGCCCTCACCGCGGATGAACGCGGCACCGGGCGGATAGACCTCCATGAACAGTGTGGTGTAGGTGGCCGGCTCCCCCGGCTTGGGGTCGCGGCGGAAGACCACACCTTTGCCGGCGCTGACGACTGTCTCATCGGGCCAGGGGTGCAGGGCGATATGGGTGCCGTGGCCACGGAAGCTGATTCGATTGCCAATGTCCCGGCCAGTCATGATCTCGCGCACGGTCAGATCTCCTCGTAGTCCGTGTCTTCTCTGTCGGGGTCTTCGGTGTCGTCGTGGACGAACTACTCGGCCCAGACCTTCCCGGGGACGAGGCGCTCGGACGCTCAGACCGTGGACTTCCTGGGGTTCAGCGCCATGTGCCGACACAGGCTCAACCCCGCACCGGCGAGGGCATCAGTGATCCACTCGGGAAACGTCACGTAGACGAAGTCGAGGGACGTGACCGTGTCGAACAGGGCCATCACGGCCTCATGGCGCGGGATACCACGGCTCATCAGGTAGAACACCGCGTCCTCGTCGAGGGCCGGCTGTCCGTCCAAGGCGTGGAGCGTCGCGTCGGGATCGGATACAAGCGTCATGGGGCGGTCTACGACGACATACTCGTGCGGCCACAGGTGCAGGTCTCCCCCGGGCGTTGAGATGATCGCCTGCTTCGGGTGGATCTTCACGCCCTTCGAGACAATGGCACCGGTGTTCAGCTCGTGTGAACGGGCCCGTCGTTCGGGTGAAGGACCCCGGGAAGGCAGGTCGCTTACGACCGGGTGACGGTGAGGTAGGTCTCCAGGCGGTTGATGCGTTCCTGGATCTGGTCGCGGAGACGGAGGGCGGCCCTTAGGTCGCGCTGAGCGGATGCATGTCGGTCGGGGGTCCGGTACCGGGCGTATGCCCGGTCGGCGTCGGAGACGCGATCGGTGTCGGCCTCGTGGACGGTCAGGACCGCCCGGATGACTTCGTATGTGCTGGCCGCGACCAGGGCGGATGCCGGCTTCGAAGTCCAGTCGCCGGTGCGGATGGTGACGGGGAAGTCGGTGGTGTCACCGCCGCGTGCCAGGGTCAGGCCCGGGGCCTGGACCTCCGCCCCGTCGATGGTGAGGATCGGGCTGTGCCTGACCGGTGTTCCGTCAAGGAGCGCTCTGGTCCTGACTCGACCGAAGATCACACTGAACCGGGTCGGGACCAGAGCGCGGATCTTCTCCGCGCCGAGGTTGATGTCACCCCACTCCTGGTCGTCGTAGGCGGGGGAGATGGCCAACATGCCAGCAACCTGGTTGCCCTCGACCGCGTACACGCGCGCGGCCACCTGGTGCCGCACCATGGCCAGCTCCGGGCTGGCGCGTTCCAGGTGCTGGACACGCACGGGTCCGAAGATCGTGGTGACGGTTGTGGTTTTGGTCATGTGGGACTCCCGAGGATGCGAGACGCGGTGTGTTGGGGTGGCCGGAGGAATGATCGCCAGAGGGCCGGAAGCAGCATCCGAGGGTATGGCGGACCGCGGAAGGGAATCCGGGCTCATGGGCTGGGCTGACCGGAGTTGACGGGCGGCATCAGTTCTTCCACGGTTCTGGACGCCCGCCGGGACCTGCGTCCGTGCTTGTGCCACAGCCCGAGAGGATGGGCCTGCCGGGCCATGGCTGGTTCAGGCGCGGAACTTCTCACCGTCGAAGTCCGCGGCCCCGAAGTGTCTGGTTGACGGCCGATGGATGTCCCGACCGAAGCACCGACGGGTCTCATCGGTGTGTTGCTCGGTACACCGGTCATTGATGTCACCCTTGCGTCCGACCGGTGGCAGCAAAGCGTCTCGTCAAGGGCAGCACCGGGACTCGGGGACACCCCCGATGAGACGTCGGCGTACAAGCAAGGAACGGGCCGGACGCACGCACCCGGCCCGTTCCGCCGTCGACTCTGCACCCGGGTCGGCTACGCCGACCCAGAACCCAGAGGCCGGCGCCCGTAGGTGGCGAAGCCGAGGGGGTCACTTCGTCAGCCTTCGGAACGTGACGCGAAGTGCTGCTCCCACTGGGCGAGCGTGCGGCCGTTAATCACAACATCGTTGACAGAGGAAGCGGCAAGCCGCAGCGCCTCCTCACGCGTGAACCTGTGGCGCGCCAGCCAGTCGTCGTCGCGCGAGGACGGCAGCAGCTCGTGCTCCCAGGTCCCGTCAGCGGCGAGGCACGAGCCCGTGTGCACCACGGCCCAGCGGTCCTCGCCGGTCTCGGGCCCCGCCCCGCGCCAGCAGACCCGCAGTTCGAAGTGCTGCTTACCGGTCAACGGGGACTCCCGGTAGCCGGTCGGCAGGACGCGGTACTCCGAAGGGACGACCTCCGGGCCGGGCGTCGCGGGGCGCTCGGCCTTCTTGGGGACGGCGGTGCCGTCCCCGGCGAGCCGGACCTCGATCACGAGGTCCTTGTCGTCGCCGAAGGCGGCGACGGCGCGGTACAGATGCGAGGCGACGTCTTGCATGTGCGCGTAGTCGCTGGGCACATCCGAGGCAGTGACCCTGCCGCTGCGCGAGAACGGATGGCGAGTACGGCCTTCAGGAAGGAGAGTCTTCGGGTTGTACTCGCTGTAGAGCCACTCGGTACGCACGGCGATCCGGACGGGCTCAGTGCGCATGCCGTCGGTCCAGCGTTCCTCGGCCGGCGGGCGGTACTTCTCGTGGTTGGTAGCGGTCATGGCTTGTGCTCCTCTCCGGGCTGGTCGGCGTTGGGCAGGGCTCGATCTATGCGGTCCGCGATGTCGTAGTACTTGCTGGCCTCGGCGGCATTGGCTTCAGCCTTCCGCGGGTCTGTTGAGGTCCGGGCGATCTTGCTGTACTGATCGCCGAGATCGCGTGCCCAGGACCGCCCGACCGAGGCAGGGGTGCAGGGGCAGCGCTGGCGACAGTGTCGTTGGTGGTGGTCATGCGATGGTCTCCGTGTCCTGGGTCAGTTCGGTGAAGCGACGCAGGTACTCCTTCTGCGCGCGGGTCGGGGCCCACCCCCTCGACGTCGATGCCGAAGGGCTCGTGCCGGATCCCTCAGTCGCCCGGAGGCCCCGAGAGCAGTGCGGCGCGCTCGTCGAGAAGGATCCGCGAGTCGGCTTCGTGGACTTCGACGGGCATGGCCGGGGTGATGTTGAACCGCTCGGCGATGGCGAGCATCACACGGTCCTCCACGGCCCGGTACTCGGGCATGTAGAGCTTGAGCGGCCGGATCATGTCGCCCACGTACGCCTCCGTCGCGTCGTGAAGAAGTCCCCACAGCGCGTTCTCGGGCGAGACAAGCCGGGAGACGAGCACGCAGTGCTCTGCCACGGGCATGAACCGCTGGACGTGGCCGTTGTAGCGGCACTGCATCGATAGCGCGTGGGCGATATCGACGAGATCGACGTCCTCGGGCCTGGGGTTGAGCGGGTAGAACTTCCGCCCGGTGTAGGTCTGCATCTAATTGCCGCTGTGCCAGGAGGGCCGCTCCGCGACGATGCTCTGAGGGTCATGGTCAGCTGTCCGCGGTTGGGGTCATGAGGCGACACGGGTGATGGCTTCGTCCAGCACAGCGCGGATCTCTGCGTATCAGCCCAGCTCTTCGTGGATGCGCCTCTTCATCGGGTCGGTAGTCGTTGCGCGCGTCTTGGCTGGCACGCCCGAGTCCAGCGAGATGGTCGCGGCGCGTCGTGCGATGCCCTCGCTGTCGACTGAGCTCAGTTCGCAGAGGTAGTGGCCCGCGGGCAGGCCGAGCTCTTCCTCCAGCCGGAAGCCGGTGATGTACGCACTTCTGTTACTACCCAGGCCTCGGACCTCGTGGACGTGCGGGCCGGACTCGCCGTCCTCGCACCGCTGCAACATGAGCTTGCGGGCGTCGCGGTCCACCAGGAGGACGAGCTTCATCGTGGGCAGGTTGCGCGGGTAGCAGGCATCGGCCGCGCCGGGGGTGGGTCGAAGCCAATCCTGGTCCCGGCCGACACGGTGATCTGCGAGCGTCCGTTGTCGTCGTGGGTCACGGTGATCTTCGCCGGTCCCTGCTTGCGCTGCGGCTGGGCCGGATTGGTCCGGTAGATCTCGAAGGGCATGCGCGTTGTCCTCTCGTCCTTCGATGGTGCTGGTGAAGGTCACGGGCCTGCCGTGCGCGCAGGATCACGTCGTGGTGCGGGCCGTCGGTGGAGAACCTCCCCCAGCGGGGTCGTTTCCGTGTTTCGACGGTCATGTCGGCGAGCACCGACTTCGGCTTCATCATGTGAACAGCGGGCGCAGGGGCATGTTGATCGGCTCCTGTTGCACGAGAAGTCGACGGCCCGGCCGTGGGATCACAGCCGGGCCGTCGTCGGACAAAAGGGGCTCAGCTGTCAGACCCGCTCGGAAGTCCAGAGGTCGTTGAGGTCCTCGCGGATCTCTTCCTCAAGGGCGGCGAGGAGCGCCTGCTCGGCGACGAAGTCCCCGGAGACGGCCTCGATGAGGTCGTCCTGAACCTGCTGCTTGCCAGCCAGGACGGAGGGCATCCGCTCGTCCTGCGTGCCCTTGGCGATGAGCCGATGAATGGTCACCGGCTTCGTCTGGCCCGTTCGGAAGAGTCGGCCATTGGTCTGCAGGTAGTGCTCGAGCGAGAACGGCAGCGTGTACCAGATCATCGTCGAGCCGCCGCGCTGCAGGTTGAGGCCGTGCCCGGCGGCGGCCGGGTGGAGCAGCATCACCGGGATCTGCTTGGCATTCCACCGGCGGACCATGTCGCGCGAGCCGTCGAAGGCCTGCGCGTCGATGCCGGCCATCCGGAGCCTTGTGAGCAGTTGCTCCTTGTCCGACTTGAAGTGATAGGCGATGAGCGCGGGCTCGCCGCCGCTGTTCCGCACCAGGTACTCGGTCATCTCGATCTTCTTGTCGTGGATGACCTCGTACCGGCCCTTCGTGGCCGGGTCGTCAGGATCCGCGGTGTAGAGCGTGCCTGAGGCGAACTGCATCAGCTTGCTCGTCAGCACCGCCTGGTTCGCGGCAACGATCGATTCGACGCTCTGCGTCAGCTTCCCGTCGTCGTCGGTGTAGGTCTGCACGATGTCCAGGACCAGGTCGCGCTTGAAGTCCTTGTAGGCCTGGAGCAGGTCCGGCGGGAGCGTGACATTGACGTCCTGGATGCTGAGCTCCGGCAGCTGCAGGCTCGTGTTCTGCGCGCTCATCACCAGGTGCGAGATGGCCTGATGGATCTCGGCCTCGGCGTTTGCCGTGGGGATCCACTTCGCCGGCGTCGTCGTGCCGGGCACCATCTTCGGCGTGAACCACCGATTGCGGAACGCTGTGATGTTCTGCCCCAGCGTCTGGCCTTCGTCGAGCAGGTAGACCTGGCTCCACAAGTCGTGGAGACCGTTGGGGCTGGGCGTTCCCGTCAGCTCGATGAGCCGGCTCATGGCCGGCCGCACCGCCGCCAGGGCCAGGAAGCGCTGCGAGTCGTGCGACTTGAAACCCTGGGACTCGTCGATGATGACCGTCTGGAAGGGCCAGATGATGGTGTTCTGGCCGTTGATGTTCTGGACCGGCATCTGGTCGACCAGCCCGAAGCGGCACTGAGCGCAGCCTGCGCCGGAACAGGTTCGGCAGTCATAGGCTTCCCACGTCGCCAGGGCCGACTTGAGCAACTCCTGAATCCAGGCGCGGATCTTGGCCTTGGCGGGGACCGGGTTGTTGGCGTTGCCGGCGACCAGAGCGCGGTACTCGTCGATCAGCTCGTCTCGGCCCAGTGGCCCCCGTGTCTGGAGCAGACCCAGGATCGCCGTCGCCTCCGGTGAGATGGTCGGGGCAGGTACTGCGCCCGGCACCGGCGTGATCAGCTTCGTCTCCTGGGACGGCTGAGTGAGCAGCTCCTGGTTGATGAAGTACATCGTCGGCGGATCGGCGGCGGCCTCCTGGAAGCGCTTCAGGCGCTTGGCCTTGGAGAGCTTCCTGTCGTTCTCGTCGACGATGAGAGACTTCGTCCGGATGGGGAAGCCCCACTTCTCGATCTCGTCGATCCAGGTGGAGCGGGCGATCGCCACGGGCGCTATGACGAGGATGTGACCCATCGGGCGGACCGTCTGCAGGACACTGAGGGTCGTGAGCGTCTTGCCGGCCCCGACGCCGAGCCACGCGCCGGCGAAGGGGTGGTCAACAAGGAAGTCGTGGATCTGCTGCTGATGCGGCATCAGCGAGATCGGGGACGGAGCAGTAGCCGTAGTCATGTCGCTGGTCATCCCTTCTCTTCGAGTGAGTGGTCAGGCATGGAATGCCTCTTGAATGAGGGCGAGTCGGGCATGGGCCTCGTCGGCTCTCTGTTTTTGCTGCGCGACCTCGGTCTCCAGCTCGGCGACCCTCGCTTCGAGCTGCGTGACGCGTGGGTCGGGTCCGAGGGCTTCTCGCACGCGTTGCAGCACCGCCACCGGGTCCTCAGCTCGCCCGACTGCGTCAACCGGTGCTGTCTGGTGCGTGGGTGCCGGCATGTCGTGCTTCGCTTTCTGCGGAGTCTCGGAAGTGATGTCGGAGTCGGTTCTGGTTACGGGGACCGACGCGGCACGATCGCGGTGGACTCGCCAATGCGAGCCCAGAGCAGCCGCAGTGCTGAAGGGCCGCTGGCAGACCTGGTATCTGAACTCCCTCACGTGGGGCGTGGATTCGGCCTCGGTCTCGGCTTCAGCCGCGCGTATGACCTCGAATAGCGGCTGACCGGACTCGTCGAAGGGGCACCTTCAGCGGGGTATCCGCGGGAAGGCTGCCTTTTTGGGCATCGAACCAGGCGGTGAAAGCTGTGCTGTGCTGGATGAACGCCTGGGCCACCGTGATCTCTTGGGCCGGACTGGGTTCCTGAGTGGAGTCCGACGATGGAACTTCAGCATGGTGCTCGGCCATGAGCCGGCGCATGTCGGCCCTGGCTCGCCCAGACGGACCCGGAGGGTGCTGAGTGCCCCGGGGTCTCCGTCGGCCAGCATTTCATCCAGCAGGCGGAGGCTCTGTGCGTCCAGTCGGTTCCGCAGACGGCGTTCGGCCTGGAGCGGCGCCAGCTTCTGAACGGACTCCCGGATCGTTCCGCTGTACTTCACGACGCGCCCCCGATGCCGTAACGTTCCAGCGCCGCGTCCACGCCTCGCCGGAACGACTCCAGGTTCAACCGAATGTCCGCCGGAACGGGCACGCCCCGGTAGTGCGCCTGCGGAACATCCCGGCTGCCGAACCCAGGGCCCCACTCCCCGGCCGGAGGGCGCTCGCCGTAGGGGTACGCCATCGGCAGCGGGCCGTCGTTGTGCGTGCCCCACATCTTGGCCGTGTGCATGGTCGGGATGAGGGTCCCGGTCAGGCCCCGGCAGCGGTTGCAGGGGTAGTTGATGTACCGGACGTCCGTGTTCGCCCGCTGTCCGTCGCAGGCGGAGCAGTTCCACGTGCCGCACCGGCGGCACGCGTAGCGAGGCTCGCTCACGACGCACCTATGTATCTGTGGGTCATGGTGCTGCTCTCTGTTGGCCGGATGAGGTCTTGAGGAGGTTCGCGATGAAGGCGTCGACGCTCGGCTTGTCGTCGACGACGTGAACCTCGGCCCCGTGGCGGCGCAGCTTGGTGTGCATGAGCTGCTGCAGTTTTCGCAGCTGGCCGCCGGGGCGTTTGACCTCAACGAACACAATGCGGCCCAGGGCAACGACGATCCGGTCGGGGACTCCCCTGCGGGCCGGCGAGACGAACTTCAGACACAGGAAGCCGTGCGCCCGGCACTGGGTCAGGAGGTAGTCCTCGATGACACGCTCACGAGGGGGCGTCATCAGCGCTGTGCTGTCTCGTCCGAAGAGTCCGCCGGCGCACCGTACTTCAGCTCACCGGGCGCGACGAGCCGGAAGCCGTTGGAATGCTTGTGCATCCGGGAGACGCTGAGGGTCGAGAGCCTCGTGCCGAAGTGTGCCCGGACTCGGGCCTCCCCGTCCGCAACGGACTCGATGACGACGCGGCGCTGAATCTGTCGGGTGTCGAGGTCCTCCCAGATCTGGCCCCGGCGGACCAGGATGCCCTCGCGGGTCGTGTTCTTCTCCTGCTGGGCCTGAGCATCGTCGTCCTGGGCGGAAGTATCGGTCGGCACGGCGTCGGACACGATCTCGTACTTCTTCAGGAATGAGCCGAACTCGGTGATCGTCCGACGCTGCGCTCGATGATGGACCGAGCGCCGGAATTGGAAGGGTGAATCTACGTGAACAACCTTGGTCAGGACTCCGTCGCTTTTGCGCCGCCAGCGCTGACCGGGCTGGACTGGTTCGGTCGCGGCACTCACAACTCGTCGCCCCCCTCAACGGTGTGGACGGGAAGTGCGGTCTGGAACATGACGTCTCTCGATTCTCTTGCCACGGCGAGCCAGACTCGCCTTCATCTCAAATTCGACTCGGGCACCGTGTCGACACGGCCCGGCACCCTGTGGTCCGGTGGTGGTGCAGGCACTGATCAGCCAGCGTTCCTCCAGTTCCTGGTAAACGTCTCGTCGAGCATCCAGGTATAGGTGCCGAGCGCGAGCGCCCCGATGAGCTGCCCGGCCCGGGAGGCCGGCAGCGTACGGAGGTCGTCGTTGACGACGACCATCGACCAGCTCGGGTCGATGCCGTTGATCCGGCGGATCACGACGTCCTGGTCATCGGGCAGCAGCCTGAGGCCGTCGGAGGTGCTGGCCTCGTTGCGGTTCTTCGCCCACCCGTGGTGGCGCAGGATCTCCAGCGCGACCGGGTCACGTCGCACCCCGGCGATGCCGGACTCGCGACGCTTGCTCTGGCTGGCCGGGGTCACCTTCCATGCGCCGGCGTTGTGCAGGCTCACGGCACCATCGGTGCCGTCACGGACGATGAAGACCCGGTTGACCATCTGCAGGGCCCGGGGGTTCGCGAGTTTCGCGCCGGAATCCTCGTTGTCGTCACCGTCGGGCCCGGCGCCGACCGGGTCGGCGGCGAACGGATAAGTGACCTTTCCGCGCGATGCGGCAAGGACGTTCTGGAACAGCAGCAGCGTCCGCACGGGATCGGCCGGGTCGACCGCCTCCTCGATCATCTTCCGGCCCAGCACAGGATCGAACGGCTCGGCGAGAGCCTCCTCCCCTCTGCTGGCGACGGTCTGCAGGTAGCGGGCCAGAGCGAAGTCGATCACGGCCGGGTGGGCCAGTGACTTCGTCGGGGTAGGACCCGCGTGGCAGGCCAGCGTCCCGCCGGAGGCGGTGATGATCGGGCTGTCGGCGACACTCCGGCTTTCGCCGGGCGGCTCCAGCTCGAGACGGTTGTTCGAGTCCTTGCTGATGAGGAACATCAGCTCTGGTTCGATGTCGATGCCGATGGCGGCCTGCTGTTCGGCGAGCACGCGGTTGTTGGTGGTCTCGTCGAAGCCGTTCTCGCCGCCGACGACGGAGTAGAGGCCGTCGGTGTTCGTCGAAATGATCCGCGCACCGGCCAGGGTCTGCGCCTGCCCGATCCGCCAGCTGAACAGCTGGCCGATGATCCTCATGGCGATGGTGCGGTTGTTCATCCTGATCGGAGTCCGGTGCGCGGCGTCAGCGGCGCCAGAGGCCGAGTTGAGAATCAGCTTCGTGCCGTTGCGCAGGGTCGTGAGCCGGGCCTTCTCCTCGGAGGAGATCCCTGGCTTCTTCATCTCGAAGCCCAGGCGCTCTTTCTCGAAGAAGATCGTCGTGTAGCGGTCCTCGCCCAGCTCGGGGTTGTAGAACGCCTTCATGTTGCGCAGCAGGTTCGGGTAGTAGCTCGTGAAGTCCTCGTGGATGACGAGGCCTGCCGAGGTCCGCGCGAACTTCGGGTGCAGCTTGGTGGACCGGTCGGCCTTCACGGTGAACAGAGTGGGTGCCTTCTTCGCCGGCTCGTCGCGGTAGGCAGCCTTGACCGCCGAAGTGACGGCCAGAACGACCTTGCCATCGAGCACAGTCCCGTCGGCCAGGCGCACGTGCAGCGCCTCGGCATCCGGGCGCTGGGTGGCCAGCAGCTCGGCCGGATCCGGCACTTGGGCCTGCGCACGCGCAAGCTGCTCGGCCTGGTCCGGGTCGCCCTTCTTCGGCTTGCGGTACTTCGCCTTCTCCGGGTCCGAGCCCAGCAGCACGAGCCGCTTGTCGACGGCAGTACCGTCGGGCAGCGCGAGCAGGTTGTGCTGGCGCTTGGCCTCGGCGACGAAGTCCTTCGCGTCGGGGTAGAAGAGCCTGGCGATGCCGATCGCGGCCGCCTGCTCTCTGTGCTCGAAGGAATCGGCGTCGAAGACCGTCATGTCCGCCTCCGCTCCGTGGATGCCGCCCGTGCTGAATGTCACGAAACACGACGACGGTGAGGCATCGCGGTGGAAGTAGGGCACGTTGTTAGGCGCCTTCGGCAGCTCGCGCAAGGACTTGGCCGGGAGATCGAACAGGTCCCGGTACCCCTCGGAGTCGTTGAAGTTCTGCCCCTCGATCGAGCGGTAATAGTCGACAACCCGCATGAACTGCTGATGGGCCTTGGCCTGGGCCGGCGTCGCAGCCGCGTCCTTCCCGGGGTCGGGGGCCACGTTCTCTTCGAAGAAGCGCACGCATTCGTCGAGAATGTTGACCTGAGAGATGCCGCGCTCGTCGGCAACCTCCTTGGCCGGGTAGAGGAACGAGACGGACTCGATGTCGTTCAGCGCGGTGTACGGCGCGAGGATACGGCCGACGAACTTCGCCGAGGACGAATCGATGGTCAGCCGGTCCCGGCGCACCGAGCCGTTCTTGGCGTAGACCGTCTCGGAGTACTGCGTAAGCAGTCCGGCCTTCAGGTCGAAGGCGCTGGCGTAGGCCGGATGCTGGAAAAGCTGCGCCAGGCCCAGGCAGTCGGAGACGTTGTAGGCCAGCAGCTCGTAGAGCTCTCCGATCGTCGAGATCGAGGTGTCGTGGCTGAGCTTCTCGGACTCCTTGATCTGGTGGCCGAGCATCCCGAGCAGGCGCTTGAGGCCCACCTTGACCTGAAGCTCGTTGAGACGGGCAACGTCCAGGTGCCGGCCCGAGTGCAGCATGGCGCGGCGGATCTTGGAGGCCGGGCCGTCCCAGCCGAGGTAGCCGGGCATGTACTCGATGTGCTCGTTGAACAGCTTGTCGTTGTGTTCGCGCATCTCGCGCGCGGTGGTCGGCTGGATGAGCCTGCCGGAATGCGGGGCCGGGAAGGCCTCCATCAGATACAGCGCGAGCATGACCGTGTCGTAGTTCAGCGAGTTGTACCCGGCCAGGAACGGGTACGCCACCGGGTCGTAGTCGGGATCCGTGTCGCAGACCGGGCGCAGGCTCGCCGGGTAGGACGAGACCTCTCCGCGGTCATTGACCTGATCGGCGTTCGACAGGCCCATCATCTCGGCAAGCCGGAGGTTGCCCCGCTCGCCGCGCAGGTTCCACAGCTGGACGCTCACCGCGGGCAGGCCGGGGTTGGAGCGCACGACGGCCTCGTAGAGGGCCTGTGGGTCCACTGCGTCGGAAAGCTGCTGGTCGTCGGCGAGGAAGAAGATCTCCAGCGTGTCGACGACGCTCCCGGACTGCGGGGTGTAGGCGCACAGGGTGAAGACGTCCGGCAGCGACTCGATGTCGTAGAAGGTGAAGCATGCCTTCTCGGCCGTGACGGGGGTTCGCTGTGTGATCATGTTGGGGTCTCTTTCCGTCGTTCCGATGCCGCGGCCGGTATGCAGTTGTCGGGGTGAGGGGCTTGTCCTCAGAGGGAGCCGTGAGGAGAGCGCCGGCGCGGTATGTCCATGAGCCGGGCCTTCTCCTCGGAGTCCGCGGTGAGGCAGTCCTGATGGCGGGCGAGTTCGAGCACTGCTTGGATGAGCTCGCCGAACGCACGGGCAGTTCGGGCCATGAGTGCGTCAGTCCTGCTCGTCGGCCGAGGCGGATGTGCCCGTGTGCCGCAGCAGGCCGCGGTAGTTGGCCTGCAGCGCCGGCTGGGATTTCTTCTTCGGGTCGTTGCCGCTGTAGCTCGGGTCCATCCACTTCTTCAGCTCGTACTCGGCAATGAGCGTCTCGGGGTCGTCCATCATGTGGCCGTGGCGGATCTTGCGGTTCTTCTCCGGGCAGTGCCACAGGGCATCCGCCCTGACGATCGACACGAGGTCGGTGATGAACTGCTTGTTGCTCACCGGCGAACCCGAGGGCGAGACGTCGGCGAACCAGGCCTTGTAGAGGTCGTAGAGGAACGTGAACGGTGCCAGGTCCCAGACCAGCCGCTCACGGAACTCTTCCCAGAAGGCACGCACGGGGTCGTTGGCCTCCTTGTACTCGGCCAGGATCTCCTTGGTCGCCACCGGCTCGGAGAGCTCGTAGTAGTTGCCCGGTTCTGCGGCACCGGCAAGGTTGAGCACGTGCCACAGGGCGTACTCCAGTACCTCGTGGCGCTGGAGGTAGTCGTCCTTGATGTACTTGCGCTCCATACCGGTGAAGCTCTTGGTGAACGGTACGAATAGCTGCCTGCGGTAGAACGACTCCGACTTGTCCTTCACGCGCGGGTACTCGTTGAGGCACTGGACCATAAAGCCGAAGAACTGGTAGGCGATCGGCATCCGGTGCTTGCGGTTGATCTGGATGACGTCGTTGGTGACGATCGCCTTCAGGTTGGCCGCCTTGTCGATGAAGGTGCCCACGTCGTTCTCGTCGACGATGATCGCGTTGGCGCGCACCAGCGGCTCAAGTGCGAAGTCCTTGCCGAAGTCGCTCAGCGGGATCGAGGTGTGCGACCGAGGGCCGCACAGGTTGCGCATCAACGAGCACAAGGTGCCCTTGCCGTTGTTGCCCTGCTCGGAGTAGAACCAGGCGGTCTTTCCCCAGGAGACGTGCGGACGGATGATCGCGCCGATGATCTCCCACAGCAGCTCGGGGATTCCCTCGTCGTCGGATAGGTCGTCGACCCAGGACACGATGTTCCAGACGGAACCGTCGACGGGGTGCACGATGACCGGGTTGTCGGGGTCGTCGACGTAGTCGATGTGACACTTGGCCAGGAAGACCAGGGCCGGGTCGAAGGTGTGCAGTGTCTTCGGCTCGAAGCGGAAGTCTCTTCCGTCGATGGTGACATCGCAGGCCTCGCGTCCGTAGTGGAAGACGCCGTTGTTCACCGCGATGAGATCGCGGTGGCTGCACTGGTGGGTGCGCGGGCTGTCCTCACGGAGAACAGCGAGGACCTCGGCGAACTCCTTGAGCGTCAGCTGCGTGTTGTACATGCGCGCCGTCGTACGGATGTCGTCCTCGCTGGTGGTGTACGTGCCGCGGGCAGGCCCGGTGGCCTGGTACATCGCCAGCAGGTCGTACTCGCGGTCGGTGCCCTTGGCGCTCGGCGCGATCCGGATGACGTGGTGCAGGCGCAGGAGGATCTGCGCAATCTGCCAGTAGGTCAGGCACTTGGCCAGGGGGAGCTTCTCAGCAGCCGTGATCGCCTTGGCATTCTCGGCCTTGCAGACGACACCCACGATCGCCAGCAGCTCCTTCTCCAGGACACGTGGGGTCGGAGGATCGGCCGGGTCGAGCAGGTCGAGGTAGACCGCGGTGACGTAGGTGACGATCTCGTTCTGCGGAGCCAAGTCGCTGCGGCTCGAGAAGTACCCCATGACGCGGGTCAGGGCGTCGGCAACAGGGTTGGTGCTCGGGCCGGCGTTGGAGCCGTCGGCGGGTAGGGGCGTGCGGGCATCAGGAGGCGTCATGCTGCTGCTTTCTCGATCTTGATCGAGTTCCTGCCGGCAGTCAGTGGGAAGCCGATTGGACTCGCAATCGAATGAAACGTGATCTTGACCCTATGCCATTCGATCCCTCTCTGGCAACGATTGAGTCATCACTCGACAAGTCACTCAACTGGCGTGCCGAATGGCCACGAGAGGAACCCGACAGCTGCAGGGCAGGGACCGGGGAACGCGCACGGGCCCGCCACGGTCGCGCCACATGTGTGCGGAGCATGAACGAGATGCGGCTCCGGGGCGCACGCCCCACGGAGCCACTGGCTTCCCCTGCTCCACGACGCACCCGCGGGCGGCGTGAGCCGCCCGGCCCTGCGGTCGGAGTCCGGAGGAGTTCTTCTGACCGGCCCGCACCCGCCGCAGGCATCGCATCGATCGGACGCACTGCGGGAAGCCTCCAGTGCCGCATACCCTCCCGGGGCATCTGAACCCTGTACCACTTGCCGTGGTACACCCGTTTCCTCAGGTCGGAGCAGGAATTACAGGAGCCCGAGAGCAGGGTGTACCACGTGGCATTTTCTAGGTGGTACACCCGTTTCCCCAGACCAGGAGGGCTTTATATACCCCCTGTACCACTTGTACCAGGAAATTAGAGAATAAATATATGCGCAGGGGGATAAGAGCGCAGGCTGGCCGGATCACTCCTGGATCCACCCCTATGTAAACGGTCGAAAAATAGTGGTACACGTGGTACCTCGGCGGGAAGGGCTGGCCTACCAGGTAAAACGCTGTACCACGTCGGGATTCCGACGTGGTACACCCGTTGCGTGAAAGACCCTCGCGGTACAGACATTTGCCCAGGTCAGACGCGACTTTCGGGGTGTACCACGTCTCGTGGTACACCTGGTGACCCAGCCCCTCGGCGTCCGAGCGGGACAGACCTCCGCGACGAGCTACCGCATGCCCCTCAGCTGCACGTCCAGGCATCATCGGGACCAAGAGTCACGTCAGACCGTCTACGACAGCCCAAAGCTCACAGAAGGCCTCTGACGAGCCCTCCGGATAAGACTGGATAGCTTTGTCCAGGTCATCATGACCACAAGGCCATCTCTCGCCACGAGAGGGCATTGCAGAAGCAGGATCTGCCAGGACATCAGCAATCGCCGCTCATTGCGAGTGATTCTGAAAAGCTGATACCGTGCACGCCAGGTGGTCATTGTTGCACTGGAACGTGAAAACAGAGAGGCCGGAGAGCATCCCCGTGGGAAGGGAGTTCTCCGGCCTCTCTGCATGTGCTGATGAGTGCGAGGCGTGGGCGGTACGGATCACCCAGGGGTGACCGTGCGCCAGCCTCGCTGGTATCCCCCGTTGGGGGAATCGGGACTGCTACTGAAGGATCGCTCGGCCGATTCGACGGCGTAGAGGATCTCGTAGGTAATCGTGGTGTTGTGGTTGAGACCGTTCGCGCTCTGGCTCTTGTCCATCGTGATCTTGCAGAAGCCACGGACGGCCTCAGCCCGATCGAGGAACCGGCGCAGCCTCGCATCCACGCGCTCGTGCGCGTGCTCGGGAGTGACGCCGCTGTCGGACACGATGAAGACGTGCGTGCGATCACGATCGAAGGTAGGCGACTCACCGGTGTCGAGGTCCAAACGGATCTTCGCACGGCCGATGTCGAGCCGGTCGGGACGGACGAGCCGCCCCTGGGAGTCATAGGTGCAGGTGCTGACGACAGCCATGGTGAGATCCTCTCCTCTCCTGACGAGTATGGCTGAATGACTTCTTTTTCAGCCATCCCCCGGTGACCGGATCACCCCGGTCACCCACGAGCATGCCCTTCGCTGAGTGACCGGCAGCAAAGAGGCCGAGAGGTCCCGCAGCGAAGGGCATCATCGTCTTTCAGAAGAGGCTGAGGACCCGAGTCACTGCGCCGCGGAGTTGCCTCTCTCGCCCCGGACTGCGTCTGGTGCAGTCCCGTCGGCGACCTGCCGATAGAGCATCCAGGTGCTGATGGCGAAGGCAATGCACAGGAACGCCGCGGAGACGGGGTTCGCCAGTCCGCCGAGCGCCTGCGCCGGGACGAGGGCCGCGGCGAGGTTGAAACCCAGATGCAGGAGCACACAGGGCCACAGCACGCGCATGCGCTCGTAGACCAGGGCCAGAAGCACCGCCAGAGGCAGGGACGAAGCGAACTGCACGGCGTTGCCGTGCAGGAGGCCGAACACCACGGCGGTGACGATCGTCGAGACGACGATGCCCACCCGCCTGCGCAGCAGCGGATAGATCAGCCCTCGGAACAAGGCCTCCTCCCCCGCGGGAGCCGCGACCATGGTGAGCAGAAAGACCGCCAGAGCCCCGGCCGCGCGCCGGGTCTGATTCGACTCCTCGAAGCCGGCGGATCCCGCCGTGACGTAGATCCACAGGGCCAGTGCCTGCCCGGCGAGGAAGGCCAGAACCGCGCAGCCGAGGACGGTCCGCCCAAAGTGCGGGGTCTGTGCCCTCATCCGCGGGACCGGCGCATGCGCGAGCCACCGGGGCCGCAGAATTCTCACTCCACCGACCAGGACCACAACGAGCACGCCCAGGACGGCAGTCGCGGCGATCGGCTCTCCAATGAGGAGGACTGCTCCCGTTCCGATTGCCAGATACACCGCGACGACGACAAAGGGCACGAGGGTGCACCACCCGATGCCGAGCAGACCCGAGGTGGTCGGTGATGTCGTCATGGTCTCCTCTACGGGGCTCAGGCAGACCTGGTGATCTGCTCGGCGATGACGGCCTGGACGCGAGTGTCGCCGCGGAAGGTATTCAGCTGCAGCGTGGCCGTGAAGCGCAGCGTCCCGAACTCGGTACGGCTGGCTCGCTGCACGAGGCCCTGGAGCACATCGAACTTCTCCTCGGCGGTGTTCCACCACAGACAGGACAGGCCGGACCGGGTGACCAGGCGCAGGTGCTGAGCCTCGGATCCGATCCGGTCCACGCGCAGCCCCAGGGGCTCGACAGCAATCTCGACGACCGGTGCGGTGAAGCCCTGTCCGAAGGGCTTGAGCGACTCGGTCCGGCGCACGAGCTCGAACAGCGGCTGCAGGTCGTCGAGGCCGGCGTCGCAGTCGGCGTCCGGGCCGAGCACGAGATCACCGCTGGGCACATCGTTGCCGACGGCGAGCAGGGCGGCCTGGGTGGCCTGATGAAGCACCGCGACGAGGTCGCCGAGCCTTTCGGGCCTCTCGACACGAACGCCACAGGCTTGCTGGTGTCCGATGGCGCTGATCCCGCTGTACGGCTCCAGGCTGGTGATGATGTCGAACCATTTCGGCGCGCGGCCGGAGCCGCTGATGAAATCGTTGGGGCCGACGGGCCGGTTGACCACGACGACCGGGTGTCCGTTGAGCTCCATCATTCGGTTGGCCAGCAGTCCGTACATGCCCGGGTAGGCGTGTGAGAAGTACACCCACGGGGCCAGGGGCTGGTCTCCCGTGGTGAGCTCTTCCAGGTGCTCGATGACCAACTGCTTGCGCAGCTCGTTGCTCTCGATCACTCGGCGGGCGGCTTTGAGCTTGTCGTCGGCACCGGCGGCGGTGAACACGGCGAAGCAGTCGTCGAGCGGCCTCCCGGTGCGCCGTGGGCTGTTCATCGCCGGAGCGAGGTAGAAGCCGAAGAAGCCCTCATCGAGGTCGTCGACATCACGGATCTTGCCGACCTGCGCGAATGCCTTGAGCACGATCGCGAAGCCCTCGAAGGCCCGGAGGAAGACCGGGTGGTGGGGCTCGGTGCGCAGCAGTTGCATCAGGACCGACTGTTCTACGTCAATGGCGTCGGGATCGGGATCGAACCCACCCCAGGGATTGGGGATCGTCTTCGGCGCGGCAACACGCAGCAGGCGGGCAATCGAGATCGAGTCACGCACTAGCTGACGGTTCTCGTACAGCACGGGCATGACGTCGGAGACGGTGCCGAGGCCGGCGAAAAGGCGCAGCAGACGGATCTCCCAGAGCTTCTCGGAGCGGTGCACGCGGGTGTAGGCCTCGATCACCTGGTAGAGCACGTGGGCACCGCAGATCCCGGTGTGGGCGTAGGTCTCGTCGATCCGGCACGGGTCGACGGTGATGTCGGCGGTGGAGCCCGGCGCGAGCTCTTCGTGGTGATCGGTCACCAGCGTCGTCCATCCCCGGGCGCGCGCGGCGGCGATACCGCGGTGGGAGTTCACTCCCCCGTCGCAGGTCAGCAGGACCTGGGTATCGGGCCACTTCGCGTGGATCTCGGCGATGTCCTCGGGCGTGAGCTCGTGGCCACGGCGGTAGTCGGGCAGGTGCAGCTCGACGCTGAAGCCGAGCTCGGACAGACCGGCGTAGCCGAGGACCCCGGAGGAGATGCCATCCATGTCGAAGTCGGGAGCGATGGTGATCCTCTTGCCCGCGGCCCGGGCGTCCTCAAGAGCCTCGACCATCTCGGCCAGGCCCAGTAGCTCGCCGTGCTCGGTGGACTCGATCTCCTCCAGGTACTGATCCGACCATCCCCGGCGCCGGCACAGCAGCGCGAAGAGGTCGATGTCCTCGTCGATGAGGGGATGGCCGTCGACGGCATGGAGCGTGGACATGGCGGATGCCTCTCTATTGGGGTCGCTGGTCGGTGGAAAACGGGGGATGAAATACCCCGAGCCAAGGGTGCGATTTTAGCAGCACGATGTTCACTTCCTGCTCATTTAGCAGCACTTCGAGTCGCATTCGGGCTCCACGCGACACACTTGTCACGACTGGCCGCTACAGCCTTTCCAAGGCCATTGCAACTCGGCTACTCTCGCCGATATGGCCATTCGAAGCATTGTCGAGTCAGATCTCAGTGGAAAGCCGGATGCAGCTACAGCCGTGTTCGGCCTGGGTGGTACCTGGTACGAAGTCGATCTCACACCTGAAGAGAGGAAGAAGCTTGAGCAGGCGCTGGAGCCGTACCTGAAGGTCGGTCGGAAAGCTGACAAGAAACCCACCAAGAAGCAAGTCGTACCCGAGACGACTGCTGAGGAGCGCGAGGAGATCCGTAAGTGGGCCAAGAAGAAGGGCCTCAAGTTCGCGGAGCGGGGACGCATCCCGAAGACGGTCCAGAAGGCCTATGACGAGGCACACAAAATCGACCGAAGCAACCAGCGCTGAGCCTCTGTTCGCCTCCTGGTCAACTTCTCCCATCCGTCCCTGAAGAGCCCTGCAGCATGCTGCAGGGCTCTTCGTGTATCTCAGAACGGCGGCAGCGACGGATGGATCACGTTGACCGTCTCGATCTCCGCAACCTGCGCGCGAGATCTGCAGTGGACGGTGCCGTGCGAGAAGTGCCCCGGTGTATTCGGCATGAGCTGCTCTTGGCCTCGCTGCGGGCATCCGGGCTTCCGGCAGAGGTCGAGGAAGGCCGTGCACAGCACCTGCGCCCCGGCGTCGTGGAAGGCCTGGGCGGCGTCGACCATCTCCTGGTTGCGCCGGAAGCCGGCAGCTCGTCCATGGTCTGACCAGTCGGCGGTGAAGGTGAGGATGTTGAAGCCGGCGGCCAGCCACAGCCGCTCGGCCATGGCGTCGGCACCCTCGGGGCAGTGCCCTGAGATAAGCACCGGCCGGATGACGTTCTCAGCTCCCCAGTCGCGCCATGCGTCACGGAAGGCCGCGCGCATGCCCTGCTCGTCGTTCCAGCTGCGGGAACCAGTGACGAGGACGACGTGCGAGAACGACTCGGGAATCATTTCAGCAATCATTCGGGGCTCATCTCCTCGTAACTCGGCGGTCCTCACGTCTCGAGTCGGGATCCGTACCCCTGGCGTCGGGGCAGGCCATCGGGTGCACACGGCGGCGTAAGTTCCGCTGCTTCATGCTGGCCGTTCGGCATCGGATTCGATGACCACCAGGCCCTTCTTGCAATGGAACTCGACGCGGATCTTCTCGTCGTCACGCATCGGCATGAGGTGGACGGTGTACCGCCCGTCGTTGCTGTGCGAGACGTGCACGGTGACGACCGTGTTGTTCTCGTCATTGGTGAAGTCGACGCCGATGCCCTCGGCTTGTCCTGAACGCATCGCCTTGGCAGCAGCGTCGGCGTCGGACTGCCACAGCTTCGCTCGCAACGGGCTCCAGTGTCGTAGGCCAAGAGTTCAGGCTGGGACTGCGTCATGGTGATGTCTCTTCGTGGTCTCGGGTGCGGGTAGCGACCATCGAGTGCGGACCCCGGTGGGATCCGTGTGCTCTCGATGTTCGACGGAGCGCCCGTGCCAGCTTTGCTGGCCTGGCGACCCGAGAGATCTCGCTGGTGCCATCCGCTCTGGATGGATCGCGCAGCGAGCCGTCGGCCGGGTCGTCGCTCCTCGCCTGAGCCGGGCGCGCAGCGCCGGGCGATCCACCACTGCTGCACCCTTTGCTGCTGTCCGCATCTGCGCACAACTGCAGCGGGGCAGTGGTGGGCATTTCTCTCCCAAGCGCAGCGCTGGGCATAGCCGGAGGGAGCGCCAGCGACCGACGGACCGGCGAGCGAAGCGAGCGGTGGAACCCGTCGGCTATGCCGACTAACACGTCCTCGACAGCGCAGCGCAGAGGCCGAGCGCAGCGAGGGTCCGCAGGACACGTGTTATCAGGTTCTCTTATGCCCTTGCTTCTTCCCTCCACTGCATCGCGTCCGGAGCTTTAGCGGAGGACCGATGCGCTCGTGTATCAGGGGAAACAGCCCGTACCCTTTGGACCCGTACCCCTCCCCCTTTTCCGCGTAGCGGAGGTACGGGTCTGGCTGTTTCGCCTGGTCATCGCACCTTTTGGGTGTACTGCTGTTTCGACGTCCGCGATACGGCCGTACCCCCACGCTGATCCGCCCTCGTGAGGCACGAGCGAGGCAGGGGTACGGGTCTGCTCCTGATGGGGCGCAGCCCCGGTTCATCGCCCTGCGGCCGCAGGCGGCACAGCCTTCGCCGCGCAGCGGATCCGTCCTCTCGCGACACCGTCGCTTCGGCTGTGGCCAACGCTCTGCTCCACCGCACTGCGGCGGCGCAGCCGGCCTCGCCCCGTCGCGTTGTGCTGGCCGCACTGACGTGAATTCACCTCCCTCCGGTGCTGCTGCGGCAGCGTGCCGGCACTGTATGCACCGCGTCCGAGGCGGGCGTTCTGCACTGTGTCGACGACGCACGTTCTGGCCCCGGGCTGTGCTCCGTCTCGCGCTTGCGCGGCGAGCCCGGGGTGGTCCTTCGTGGACGCATCACAAGAAGAGAGGCCCGACTACTGCGACCAGCCGCCCATCGGGCACAGCGAGCAGCTCCAGCGTCATCGGGCCGTTTGTCGTCTTCCTCTAGGGGCAATACCGGTGACTTTGTTGGTGGTGGGTCGTTGGGTGTGGTGTGCCAAGGCCTGGACAGGTGAAGTCGTCGGGTGAGCGGTTGTCGGACCGGAT
>NZ_JBEXPH010000134.1:0-23767 GCF_040611955.1 Streptomyces sp. NPDC006510
GCCCGGTGGGCGAGGACGCCGGTCCAGCCGTCACCGTCCGGTATGACGGTCAGGGCCGGGACCGGGACACAGCCGCCCCCCGCCGTCATCGCCGTTCGCGCCGCCGCGGCCCTGCTCGCCGTCGCCGGGCTCGGCCACACCCTCTGGGACGGTGTCCACGACCCCGGCCACGCCCTCGCCTTCGGGGTGCTCATCACCGTGGGGGAACTGGCCCGCTGGGGTGCGCTGCCCGGCGAGCGCGAGCCCGCACCGCTCGGAGCCGCCGGAGCGCTCGCGTACGCCCTCCTCGGCCGCAGCGGCGGCGAACCGACCGAGCACGGTGTCCTCCAGGTGCTCGCCGTACTCGTCGCGGCACAGCTGGTGGCCTGTGTGCCCCATGTGGCGCGCGGCACCGGACCCGCACCCGACCGGGTGGCCCGCCGCGTCCTGACCGTCGCCTTCGCCGCCGTGTGCTTCCAGCCGCTGTACAACAGCGGCCGCATCGCGGACTGGTTCGGCGAAGGCCCGTACTACGTGCTCGTCCTGCTCCTGATCCTCGCCCTGACCGCGCTGTGCGACGCCGTGCTCGCGGCCCTGCTGCTGTGCGCGCGCACCCGCCACCCCTACCCGCCGCTGCTGCGGGACGAGCTGCGCGGCCTCATCGGCATCGGCTCGGCGGTCTGCGCGACCGGGGTCGTGATGGCTCTCGGGGTGGCCGTCGCCGGGCTGTGGGCGCTGCCGGTCCTGTGCGTACCGCTGCTGCTGACCCAGCTCTCGTTCCGCCGGTTCGTCGCCGTGCGCACCACCTACCGGCAGACCATCGCCTCGCTCGCCAGGTCCACCGAGATCGCCGGGTACACCCCGCACGGGCACGCCCGCAGGGTCGCGGTGCTCTGCCGGGCGGTCGGCCGTGAGCTGGGGCTCTCCGGGAGCCGGCTGACCGTGCTGGAGCACGCCGCCCTGATGCACGACATCGGCCAGCTCTCGCTCGTCGACCCGGTCCCGGACGGGGCGACGGCCACCCTGCCCGCCGCCGAGCAGCGCCGCATCGCGCTGCTCGGCGGGGCCGTGGTCCGGCAGACCGGGGTGGACACCGAGGTCGCCGTCGTCGTGGAACGGCAGGCCGACCCCTACCGCGAGCAACCGTTGTCCGCCAGGATCGTCAGGGCCGTCAACGCATACGACGACCTGTGCGGGGAAAGTCTCATCGGGCCGCTGGGCGCGCTGGAACAACTCAGGCTCGGGACCGCTCACGACTATCAGCCCGAAGTCGTGGAATCCCTGGCCAGGGTCCTCGCACGGGGCGGTCCGGCCCCGGGCCTGCCCGGGTAACCCATGGGTAATGAGCGGGCGTCCGGCCCGGCATGGTTGGATGCGAAGAAGAGCGGAAAACGAGGGTGTCCAGTCGGGACAGGCGGGAATCGTGAGGATCTTCGGGAAGGTACGGCATCGGCCCTCCGCCTCTTGGCGGCAGGCCACCGACCGCGCGTTCACGCTGATCGGCGACGGCCGGTACGAGGACGCGGGCGCACTGCTGACACGTGCGGCGGACCTGGAACCCTGGCTCTCCGAGTCATGGTTCAACCTGGCGCTGCTGCACAAATTCCGGCATGACTGGGAACAGGCGAGAGCCGCCGGCCTGCGGGCCGTCGCGCTGCTCGACAAGGAATCCGGCGCTCCCGACTGGTGGAACGTCGGGATCGCCGCCACCGCGTTGCAGGACTGGCCGCTGGCCCGCCGGGCCTGGCAGGCGTACGGGCTGAAGGTGCCGGGCGCCGGCCAGCACACCTCGGCGGCCAACAGCGAGCCGGTCGGCATGGAGCTGGGCAGCGCCGCGGTACGGCTGTCGCCGGAGGGCGAGGCCGAGGTCGTCTGGGGCCGCAGACTCGATCCGGCGCGGATGGAGGTGCTCTCCATTCCGCTGCCGTCGTCCGGCCGCCGCTGGGGCGAGGTCGTCCTGCACGACGGGGTGCCGCACGGCGAGCGGGTCACCGCGGCCGGGCCCTCCTACCCCGTCTTCGACGAGATCGAGCTGTGGGCGCCGTCTCCCGTACCGACCTGGGTGGTGCTGCTCGAAGCGGCCACCGAGTCGGACCGGGACGCGCTGGAGCGGCTGGCGTCGGACGCCGGGTTCGCCGCCGAGGACTGGTCGTCCTCCGTACGACTGCTCTGCCGGGCCTGCTCGGAGAGCCGGATGGAGAGCGACGAGGGCGACGGCGAGCACCTCGACCCGCACGACCACAGCGAACCGGGGCATCCGGGCCCGCTGGGTCACCGCACCGCCGGTGAGCTGTGGGTGCCCGAGCGGGAGTGCGGGATAGCGGCACCGGCCGGGCTGGTGCGCGGTCTGCTGGACGGCTGGGTGGCGGACAGCCCGGACAGCCGCGAGTGGCGGGATCTCGAAGAAGTCTGCTGACCGGTGCCCGTAGGCTGTACGGGCACCGGTCGCGGTGCTCGGGCCCCGGAACTGTCGGATGACCGGGATTCAGGTTTTCAGGAAGGCGTACGGCGGACATGGCGCAGCAGGAGACGGACGAGCAGATCAGCGTCGACGGCGAGGGATTCGTCGACGACGAGGGATTCGTCGTGGACACCGAGGACTGTGAGGCGCGCGAGGCGGCACATCGCGAGCGCGGCACCTCCCGTCCGATCACGGTCGTGGGCAACCCGGTGCTCCACAAGGAGTGCAAGGACGTCACCGAGTTCGACGACGAACTGGGCCGGCTGATCGACGACATGTTCGCCAGCCAGCGGACGGCGGAGGGCGTCGGCCTGGCCGCCAACCAGATCGGTGTCGACCTCAAGGTCTTCGTCTACGACTGCCCGGACGACGACGGCGTGCGGCACGTGGGTGCCGTCTGCAACCCGGTGCTCGAAGAGCTTGCACCGGAGGACCGGGTCCTGGACGACTCCAACGAGGGCTGCCTCTCGGTCCCGACCGCGTACGCCTCGCTGGCCCGCCCGGACTACGCGGTGGTCCGCGGACAGGACGCCAAGGGCAATCCCGTCAAGGTCCGGGGCAATGGCTACTTCGCCCGCTGCCTCCAGCACGAGACGGACCACCTGTACGGCTACCTGTACATCGACCGGCTCTCGAAGCGGGACCGCAAGGACGCGCTGAAGCAGATGGCGGAGAACACGCCGCGCTACGAGATCGTGCCGAACGACTGAGCGCACTCCCGGCTGTCACCGATGGGCCCGGTCCTCCTCATGAGGGTGACCGGGCCCATCGGTTTCCGCTCCCGGTTGGCCGCCAACTGCCATTCATCCATGGGTAGTTGACGCGCGTCGACTCGTCCGACAGGCTCTCTCCCCACACCTCCGTCACGGTAGGGAGCCCTCTCATGCTCAGACGTACCGCACGACTCCTGCTCGGTCTTGTCATGACCATGGCTTTCGCCTTGGGTGGTGCCGTGGTGACCGCCGGCACCGCACAGGCCGACGGCTGCTACAGCTGGACCCGCACACTGTCCCCCGGTGCCACCGGCAATGACGTCGTCCAGCTCCAGATACGGGTGGCCGGCTACCCCGGCTACAACTCCGTACTCGCCATCGACGGCTCCTACGGACCGGCCACCACCGCCGCCGTCAAGCGCTTCCAGGCCGCCTACGGCCTCGCCGCCGACGGCATCGCGGGCCCGGCCACCCAGGCCAAGATCTACGAACTCCAGGACAATGACTGCACCCCGGCGCACTTCACATACGCCGAGCTCAACCAGTGCAACTCGACCTGGGCGGGTGGTGCCGTCGCGGCCGGCACGGCGAAGGCCAACGCGCTGAGCACCATGTGGAAGCTGGAGGCGCTGCGGCACGCGCTCGGTGACCAGTCCATCCGGGTCACCAGCGGCTTCCGCTCCGTGTCCTGCAACAGCGCGGTCGGCGGTGCGTCCAACAGCCGCCACATGTACGGCGACGCGGCCGACCTCGGCGCCGGACCGCACTCCCTGTGCACCATCGCCAAGCAGGCCCGCAACCACGGCTTCAACGGGATCCTCGGCCCGGGATACCCGGGCCACGGCGACCACATCCACGTCAACCAGGGCCCCAGCCACTACTGGTCGGCGCCGAACTGCGGCGTCTGACACCTCCCGCACACGGGGAAGGGGCCCCGGAATCCGCCCGCCGGACCAGGGTCCCTTCCTCGCGCCTCAGGAGAGTCCGTTGTGCCGGCTCACGCCACTTCGATCACCGCGGACGGACCGCGGAAGGTGCGGCGGTAGGCATTCGGCGTGGTGCCCAAGGAGCGTACGAACTGGTGGCGCAGCGCGGCGGCGGTACCGAAGCCGGTGCGCCCGGCGATGGTGTCCACCGTTTCGTCGGAGGTCTCCAGCAGGTGCTGTGCCAGGAGTACCCGCTGGCGCAGCAGCCAGCGGTACGGAGTGGTGCCCGTCTCCTGCTGGAAGCGGCGGGCGAAGGTGCGCGGCGACATGTGCGCCTGGGCGGCCAGTTGCTCGACGGTCATCTCCTGGTCGAGGTGGCGCTCCATCCAGACGAGGGTCTCGCCGACGGTGTCGCAGCGGGTGCGGGGCAGCGGGCGCTCGATGTACTGCGCCTGACCGCCGTCCCGGTGCGGCGGCACCACCATGCGGCGGGCGATCGCGTTGGCGGCGTCGGGGCCGTACGCCTGCCGGACCAGATGCAGGCAGGCGTCGATCCCGGCCGCCGTGCCCGCCGAGGTGATGACCTGGCCGTCGTCCACGTACAGCACATCGGGTTCGACGACGGCCCGCGGGAAGCGGCGGGCCAGCTCCGGGGCGTGGCGCCAGTGGGTGGTGCAGCGGCGCCCGTCCAGCAGTCCGGCCGCGCCGAGCACGTACGCGCCGGAGCAGACGCTCAGCACGCGGGCGCCCCGGTCCACGGCCCGGCGCAGGGCGTCGAGGACCTCTTCGGGGTACTCCCGGTTCATGAAGTGGCTGCCGGCCGGCACGGCGATGAGGTCGGCCTCCTCCAGCCGGTCGAGGCCGTGCGGCGTGCTGATGGTGAAGCCGGCATGGGTCCGGAGCGCCGGGCCCTCGGCGGAGACCACGGCGAAATCGTGCACCGGCAGTCCCTCGTCGCTGCGGTCGAGGCCGAAGACCTCGCACAGCACACCCAGTTCGAAGGGGTGGACCTCGTCGAGCAGCAGAGCGGCGACATTTTTCAGCATGGCGTCAGTGTGGCAGTAATTCGATGTTCCATGACAGTCCTGCCACTGCCGCAATCCGTCCGCGCGGACGAGAGTAGAGCCATGAACACATTCCAGAACGTCCTGGGCATAGTCGCACTTATCGCTCTCGTCCTGTTGCCCACCCTCGTCGGGCTCGCCCGCGAGCGCCGCATCGACCGCGAGCTGCGCGCCGCGGAACGGGCCCGGAACGACGGACCGCCGGATACGGCGAGCGCCGCGCAGCCCGTGACGGCTGCGCGGCGCCCCTGCCTCAGAAGCTGGGCCAGGATCTAGCGCCCCTCGGCACTGGAAGCGCCCCTCGGTACTAGAAGTCGTCGTCGAAGGCGACCGAGCCCTCCACCGCCACCTGGTACGCGGACGGCCGGCGCTCGAAGAAGTTCGTCAGCTCCTGCACGCCCTGGAGCTCCATGAACGAGAACGGGTTCTCGGAGCCGTAGACCGCCGGGAAGCCCAGCCGGGTGAGCCGCTGGTCGGCGACGCACTCCAGGTACTGCCGCATCGACTCGGTGTTCATGCCGGGCAGGCCGTCACCGCACAGATCACGGCCGAACTGGAGCTCCGCGGCCACGGCCTCCTTCAGCATGTCGGTGACCTGCTGCTGGAGCTCGTCGTCGAAGAGGTCCGGCTCCTCCTTGCGGACGGTGTCCACGACCTCGAACGCGAAGTTCATGTGCATCGTCTCGTCACGGAACACCCAGTTGGTGCCCGTGGCGAGACCGTGCAGCAGACCCCGCGAGCGGAACCAGTAGACGTACGCGAACGCGCCGTAGAAGAACAGCCCCTCGATGCACGCCGCGAAGCAGATCAGGTTCAGCAGGAAGCGGCGGCGGTCGGCCTTCGTCTCCAGGCGCTCGATCTTCTCGACCGAATCCATCCACTTGAAGCAGAACTGCGCCTTCTCACGGATGGACGGGATCTCCTCGACCGCGTCGAACGCCGCCGCCCGGTCGTCCGGGTCGGGCAAGTAGGTGTCCAGCAGCGTCAGATAGAACTGGACGTGCACGGCCTCCTCGAAGAGCTGCCGCGACAGATACAGCCGCGCCTCGGGGGAGTTGATGTGCTTGTACAGCGTCAGCACGAGGTTGTTCGAGACGATCGAGTCACCCGTCGCGAAGAACGCGACCAGCCGGCCGATCATGTGCTGCTCGCCGGGGGACAGCTTGGCGAGGTCGGCGACGTCGGAGTGCAGATCGACCTCCTCCACCGTCCAGGTGTTCTTGATCGCGTCGCGGTAGCGCTCGTAGAAGTCCGGGTAGCGCATGGGCCGCAGGGTCAGTTCGAAGCCCGGGTCCAGCAGGTTCTTGTTCTCGGTGGTGCTCATTACTGGCAGGCCTCGCAGGACTCGGGGTTTTCGAGGGAGCAGGCGATCGCGTCCGCGTCGGGCGCCGAAGCCTGCTGTACGGGAATGGGGGCGGCGGCCGCGGCCTGGCCGGAGGCGGCACGGGCGATCCGGGTCGCCGGGCGCGAGCGCAGGTAGTACGTCGTCTTCAGCCCCTGCTTCCAGGCGTACGCGTACATCGAGGAGAGCTTGCCGATCGTCGGCGTCTCCAGGAACAGGTTCAGCGACTGGCTCTGGTCCAGGAACGGCGTACGGGCCGCCGCCATGTCGATCAGACCGCGCTGCGGGATCTCCCACGCCGTGCGGTACAGCGCCCGCACCTCCTCCGGGATCCAGGCGAAGCCCTGCACCGAACCGCTGGCCTCGCGCAGCGCCTCACGGGTGCGCGCGTCCCACACCCCGAGCTGCTTCAGCTCATCCACCAGATACGCGTTGACCTGGAGGAACTCACCGCTGAGCGTCTCGCGCTTGAACAGGTTGGAGACCTGCGGCTCGATGCACTCGTACACGCCCGCGATCGAGGCGATCGTCGCCGTCGGCGCGATGGCGAGCAGCAGCGAGTTGCGCATCCCGCTCTTCGCGACGCGGGCGCGCAGCGCCTCCCACCGCTCCGGCCAGTTCAGCTCGGTGTCGTAGTGGTCGGGGTGCAGCACACCGCGGGCGGCACGCGTCTGGGACCAGGCCGGCAGCGGACCGGACCTCTCGGCGAGGTCGCAGGACGACTCGTACGCGGCGAGCATGATCCGCTCGGAGATCTTCGTGGAGAGCGCGCGGGCCTCGGGGGAGTCGAAGGGCAGCCGCAGCTGGAAGAAGACGTCCTGGAGACCCATGGCGCCCAGGCCCACCGGGCGCCACTTCGCGTTGGAGCGGCCGGCCTGCTCGGTCGGGTAGAAGTTGATGTCGACGACCCGGTCCAGGAAGGTCACGGCGGTGCGGACGGTGGCGTCCAGCCGCTCCCAGTCGATGTCGCCGTCGGCGACGAACGCGCCGAGGTTGACCGAACCCAGGTTGCAGACGGCCGTCTCGCCGTCGTCGGTGACTTCGAGGATCTCGGTGCACAGATTCGACGAGTGGACGACGCTGCCCGGCTCGGCGGTCTGGTTCGCGGTCCGGTTGGAGGCGTCCTTGAACGTCATCCAGCCCTGGCCGGTCTGCGCGAGGGTGCGCATCATCCGGCCGTACAGCTCACGGGCCGGGAGCGACTTGCGGGCCAGCCCCGCGGCCTCCGCGGCCCGGTAGGCGGCGTCGAACTCCTCGCCCCACAGGTCGACCAGTCCGGGCACGTCGGCGGGCGAGAACAGCGACCACTCGCCGTCCGCGTCGACCCGGCGCATGAACTCGTCCGGGATCCAGTGCGCCAGGTTGAGGTTGTGCGTGCGCCGCTGGTCCTCACCCGTGTTGTCGCGCAGCTCCAGGAACTCCTCGATGTCCGCGTGCCAGGTCTCCAGGTAGACGGCGGCGGCACCCTTGCGGCGGCCCCCCTGGTTCACCGCGGCGACGGAGGCGTCGAGCGTCTTCAGGAACGGCACGATGCCGTTGGAGTGCCCGTTGGTGCCACGGATCAGCGAACCGCGGGAGCGGATGCGGGAGTACGACAGACCGATGCCGCCCGCGTGCTTCGAGAGCCGGGCCACCTGGTGGTAGCGGTCGTAGATCGAGTCGAGCTCGTCCAGCGGGGAGTCCAGCAGATAGCAGGAGGACATCTGCGGGTGCCGGGTGCCGGAGTTGAACAGCGTGGGGGAGGAGGGGAGGTAGTCGAGCCGGCTCATCAGCCCGTACAGCGCCGCCACTTCGTCCACGGCGCGCTGCGACTCGTCCTCGGCCAGCCCGGACGCGACCCGCAGCATGAAGTGCTGGGGCGTCTCGATGACCTGACGGGTGTGCGGGTGGCGCAGCAGATAGCGGCTGTGCAGGGTCCGCAGCCCGAAGTAGCCGAAGCGGTCGTCCGCGCCGTCGGCGAGCGCACGCTCCACCAGCGCGTCGAGTGCGGCCGCGTGGCGGGCGACGAACCCGGCGGTGCGGTCAGCGATCAGGCCCTCGCGGTGCCCGACGGCGACCGAGGCGGAGAAGGAGACCGCGCCCTGACCGGCCGCCTCGTCCGCGATGGTGAGGGTCAGGAGCCGGGCGGCGAGCCGGGAGTAGGCGGGGTCCTCGGAGATCAGCCCCGCGGCGGCCTCGGTGGCCAGCGACCGCAGCTCGGCCTCGTCCGCCCGCGCGCTGCGGCCGCGCAGCGCGGCAGCGGCGACCCGGCCGGGGTCGGTGTCGGGCAGATCGGCGGTCAGGTCGGTCAGGGTCCGCAGCAGTGCGGTTCCCGGTCCGTCCTGTGCGGCGGCCCCGGACTCGGCTGCTGCGGACGCGGCGACTGAAGCCGGATCGGCTGGCGCGATGGTCACGTGGTGCTCTCCCTCGCTCGGCTCTGGGCCGGCGGGGAACGGGGCAGCCGGACGGACGCACACCCGGGCAGGGCGGCACTCCGCACGGCGTCCACCGGCCCAACCGCGAGGCCCGGACGTCTGGGCATCCGGTTCGGTCGAGCCGGATGCGCTGCCGGCAGGTCATCGGACTGGCTCGGGGTGCACAAAAGCGCACTGAATACACCGTTGCGGGACAGTTCCGGATTCGCACCGGATTCCCCTGCGGCGACAGCGAGGATGAGCATACATGTGGGGGCTGCCCGATGAGGCAGCCCCCACATGTTGTGTCACTCGGTCGAGCCGGGCCCACAGAATGAGCCGTACGGCCCTTTCCCGGGCCGGTGGGCCCCGATCGTGCCGACGGCCCGCCGCGCCCCGCTGGAGGGGGCTCGACGGGCCGTCGGCAGGCCGTGGGCCGCGTCGTCAGTGACCGCCCGGCGCCCCCGCCGTGGCCGGCGGGAGCTTCGTGCTGACACCCGGGTCGCCCGCGTCGGCGGTGTAGTCGGCCGGGGAGGTCTCGTCGATCCCGGCGGGCGCCTTCATAGCGTTCAGGACGAAGGTGAGCGCCACCGTCACCACCACGTTCAGCACGAACGCGGTGAGGCCGATGTAGCCGATCTCGCCGATCCCCGGGATCTCCTTGGACGAGCCGCCGAAGTGCGCCTGGGTCGGGCTGGCGACACCGTACGCGGCGACCGTCCCGTACACCATGCCGACCGCCCAGCCCGCGAGCAGCGCCCAGCGGTGGAACCAGCGGGTGAACAGGCCGCCGACCAGGGCCGGCATCGTCTGGAGGATCCAGATGCCGCCGAGCAGCTGGAAGTTGATCGCGACCGTCTTGTCCATGGTGAGGACGAAGGCGAGCGCGCCGACCTTGACCAGCAGCGACACCAGCTTGGAGACCTTGGTCTCCTGCTCCGGGGTCGCGTCCGGCTTCAGGAAGTCCTTGTAGATGTTGCGGGTGAAGAGGTTCGCCGCGGCGATCGACATGATCGCGGCGGGCACCAGCGCGCCGATGCCGATGGCGGCGAACGCGACGCCCGCGAACCAGTCCGGGAACATGTTCTCGAACAGCTGGGGAATGGCCAGCTGACCGTTGTCCACCTTGATCCCGGCGGCGATGGCCATGAAGCCGAGCAGCGCCAGCAGACCCAGCATCAGCGAGTACAGCGGCAGGATCGTGGTGTTGCGCCGGATCACGTTGCGGCTGCGGCTGGAGAGTGTCGCCGTGATCGAGTGCGGATACATGAACAGCGCCAGCGCCGAGCCCAGCGCCAGGGTGGCGTACCCCCAATGGCCCGCCTCGCCCGGCGCGAGCGCGCCGCGCGGCTTGCCGGTGGCCGGGTTGGTCTGCGAGAACGCCTCGCCCGCCTTGGCGAAGATGTCGTCGAAGCCGCCGAGCTTGATCGGGATGTAGATGATCGCCACCGCGATGACCAGGTAGATCAGCCCGTCCTTGACGAACGCGATCAGCGCGGGCGCCCGCAGACCGGACGAGTAGGTGTACGCGGCGAGCACCGCGAACGCGATCAGCAGCGGCAGGTCCTTGATGAACCAGTGGGTGTTCTCGCCGCCGCCGACGCCCATCACGTCCAGCACCGCCTGGATGCCGACGAGCTGGAGCGCGATGTACGGCATCGTGGCGAGGATGCCGGTGACGGCGACCGCCAGCGAGAGGCCCTTCGAGCCGAAGCGCCCGCGCACGAAGTCCGAGGTGGTGACGTACCCGTGCTTGTGCGAGACCGACCACAGCCGCGGCAGGAAGGTGAAGATCAATGGATACACGAGGATCGTGTACGGCACGGCGAAGAAGCCCGCTGCGCCCGCCGCGTAGATCGCCGCGGGAACGGCGACGAAGGTGTACGCGGTGTACAGGTCGCCGCCGAGCAGGAACCAGGTGACCCAGGTGCCGAACGACCGTCCGCCCAGGCCCCATTCGTCGAGGCTGGCCTCGTTCTCGGCCTTGCGCCAGCGCGCCGCCAGGAAGCCCATGACCGTGACGGCCACGAAGAAGAAGATGAAGACGCCGAGCGCGACGCCGTTCACGCCGTCCTTCATGCCGACTCACCTCCCTTGCGGGCGCGCTGGTCACGCTGCCACAGCTTGTACGCGACCATCGTGAGCGCGGTGGAGATCAGCACCCAGAGCATCTGGTACCAGTAGAAGAACGGAATGCCGATGAAGGTGGGGTCCACCTTCGCGTACGAACTCACCCAGAGCATCGCCACGAACGGCGCGATGAGACAGAGGGCGATGACCACCCGGACCGGTGTGACGGTCGGTGGCTTTCCTTCTGGGTCTGCTGGCATGCGGCGACTCCGTCCCCTCGCTGATCACCTTGTAATGCGCAGGAAATCTAGGGGAGGCTTCCGGTCACCGTCACCCCCTGCCCGCATTGCGGTCCGGCAACGGTCCGTCAAGCGGGTACGTATGTTCGCAATCTCTCCAGACGTACGACAGTTGGTCCGCACCAAGGCAGGCGAAAGGCCCCCGCGGAGTGATGCCTTCCACGGGGGCCGCGAGCGCCGGGCTCAGTCCGTGGGCCGCTTCAGGCGCGCCACGAACTTGTACCGGTCGCCGCGGTAGACCGAGCGCACCCACTCCACCGGCTCGCCCTGTCCGTCGAGCGAGTGCCGGGAGAGCATCAGCATCGGCAGGCCCACGTCCGTACCGAGCAGACCGGCCTCGCGCGGCGTGGCCAGCGAGGTCTCGATGGTCTCCTCGGCCTCGGCCAGCCGTACGTCGTACACCTCCGCCAGCGCGGTGTAGAGGGAGGTGTACTTCACCAGTGAACGGCGCAGCGCGGGAAAGCGTTTGGCCGAAAGGTGCGTGGTCTCGATCGCCATCGGCTCACCGCTGGCCAGCCGCAGCCGCTCGATCCGCAGCACCCGGCCGCCCGTGGTGATGTCGAGCAGCCCCGCGAGCGTGTCGTCGGCCGTCACATAGCCGATGTCCAGCAGCTGGGAGGTCGGTTCGAGGCCCTGGGCGCGCATGTCCTCGGTGTACGAGGTGAGTTGCAGGGCCTGCGAGACCTTCGGCTTGGCCACGAAGGTGCCCTTGCCCTGGATGCGCTCCAGCCGACCCTCGACGACCAGCTCCTGGAGCGCCTGGCGCACGGTGGTGCGCGAGGTGTCGAACTCGGCGGCCAGGGTCCGCTCCGGCGGCACGGGGGTGCCCGGCGGCATGGTGTCCGTCATGTCGAGCAGATGTCGCTTCAGCCGGTAGTACTTCGGGACGCGCGCCGTCCGCGTGGCCGCGCCCGTCTCGTTCTCCGTACTGCCCCCGTCGGCACCCATGGTCCGCCTTCCCGACGCTTGCGTTGCTGCCGTCACCGGCTCCTCCGTCTGTCGCGGCTCACATGGTGGCACGGTCCGGTCACGGCTGGTCGCCCTCCCTTAGGTGTCGGTCCTATAACGGACGCGAGTGCACTTCTTATACACCCTTGACACCCCTAAAGGTCTAGGCCAAGCTCCCGGTACTGGTCTAAACCATTAAAGACCAGGTCCAGCCCCAGCAGTACTCGTCGAATGTCTTCGCGGTGGGCGGGGTTGCAGTTTCCCTGAGGAGGGTTTGGCGTGAAGCGCAAGCTCATCGCGGCGATCGGCGTCGCGGGCATGATGATCGGCCTCGCGGCGTGTGGGTCCGACGACGGCGGCGACAGCGGCAAGAAGGCCGGTCCGGACGCGTACAAGGGCCAGACCCTGACGGTGTGGACGATGTCCGGCTCGAACCCGGACGGGTGGACCAAGACGGTCACCGAGGAGTTCGAGAAGAAGACCAAGGCCAAGCTGAAGATCGAAGTCCAGGACTGGAACGGCATTCAGCAGAAGGTCACCACCGCCCTCTCCGAGTCCAACCCGCCGGACGTCCTGGAGATCGGCAACACTCAGACCCCGGCGTACGCCAAGACCGGTGGTCTTGCCGAGCTCGGTGACCTGAAGCAGGAGATCGGCTCCGCCTGGGCCGACGGCGTCAACCAGCCCTCCGTCTTCGACGGCAAGCAGTACGCCCTGCCGTGGTACGTGGGCAACCGCGTCGTCATGTACAACAAGAAGGTCTTCAAGGACGCCGGTGTCACCGAGACGCCGAAGACCCGCGCCGACCTCTTCAAGGCGTTCGAGGCCATCGAGAAGAAGGGCGACGCCGAGCCGATCTACCTGCCCGGCCAGAACTGGTACTTCTTCGACGGCCTGCTCGTCGGCAAGGACGTCTCGCCGGTGAAGAAGGAAGGCGACAAGTACGTCTCCAACCTGGCCGACCCGAAGGTCGCCGAGGCCATGGACGTCTACAAGCAGTACCAGGCCTTCTCCAAGGCCCCCAAGGACAAGGACGAGGCCACCCCGCAGCAGGCCGAGGTCTTCGCCAAGGGCAAGACCGGCGCCATCATCGCCATGGGCTACGAGGCCGGCACCGCCATCAAGGCCAACCCGAAGCTCAAGGACGACATCGGCTTCTTCACCATCCCCGGTGAGACGGCCGACAAGCCCGAGGGCGTCTTCCTCGGCGGCTCCAACCTCGCCGTGGCCGCGGGCAGCAAGAACCAGGACCTGGCCAAGGAGTTCCTGAAGATCGCGCTCTCCGAGCAGAACGACGGCGCGCTCATCAAGGAGGCCGGCTGGTCCCCGAAGAACGACGCCATGCAGAAGTACACCGTCGGCCAGCCCGCCGCCGAGGCGGCCGGTCCTGCCGCCGCCAAGTCCGGTGGCACCACGCCGCTGATCCCGGAGTGGGCGCCGGTCGAGAACCCGCCGAACCCGATCAAGACCTACATGACGCTGGTTCTCCAGGGCAAGTCGCCCGCCGAGGCCGCCAAGCAGGTCGAGGGCGAGCTCAACAAGCGCCTCAGCCAGCAGCAGTAGTCGCAAGTAGCGCGTCCCGCGCCGGGGCGGCGGGTCCCGACCCGCCGCCCCGGTCGTACGCACCGTTCCGTGTAGGGCTTTGTTGGAAGAGATGGCGAGCATGGCAGTGCAGACCGATCCCTCGGATGTGGCCAGGACGGCCGCAGTCCGCGGGCAGGACGGGAAACCACCCGTCGGGCAGCACGGGGGAAGCAAGCGGAAGCCGGGTATCGGCGCGGCGCCGTACCTGTTGATGATTCCCGCACTCGCGGTGACGGCGATCCTCCTCGGGTACCCCCTGGTGAAGAACGCCATGCTGTCGTTCCAGAACCTCAATATGGGACAGCTGATCCAGCATGTCACCGAGTGGAACGGCTTCAAGAACTACCAGGAGATCCTCACCGGTGAGGACTTCTGGAAAGTCACGCTCCGAACGATCGTCTTCACCGGCGTCAACGTCGTCCTGATCATGATCCTCGGCACCCTGGTCGGACTGCTGCTCGCCCGCCTCGGCAAGAAGATGCGGCTCACCCTGATGGTCGGCCTGGTGCTCGCCTGGGCGATGCCGATCGTGGCCGCGTCCACCGTGTTCCAGTGGCTGTTCGCCTCGCGCTTCGGCGTGGTCAACTACGTGCTGGACAAGCTCGGCTGGCACTCGATGGCCGACTTCAACTGGACCGGATCGCAGTTCTCCACCTTCTTCGTGGTCACCCTCATGATCGTCTGGCAGTCCATCCCGTTCGTGGCGATCAACCTGTACGCGGCGACCACGACGATCGCCAAGGAACTGTACGAAGCCGCCGCGCTCGACGGCGCCGGCGTCTGGAAGATCTTCACCTCGGTGACGTTCCCGTTCCTGCGGCCCTTCCTCTACGCCACGACCTTCCTCGAAGTCATCTGGGTCTTCAAGGCGTTCCCGCAGATCTTCACCATCAGTGAGGGCGGCCCCAACCGCCTCACCGAGACCCTGCCGGTCTACGCCTTCGTCGAGGGTGTCGGCAACCAGCACTACGGCATGGGCGCGGCGATCTCGCTGCTGACGATCCTGATCATGCTGGGGCTGACCTCCTACTACCTCCGCATCGTTCTCAAGCAAGAGGAGGACGAGCTGTGAAGCGCTCACTGTTCGGCCGCATCTGGCCCAACGCGACGGCGATCGTCCTCTTCGCCGCCCTGGTCTTCCCCGTCTACTGGATGTTCAGCACGGCGTTCAAGCCGACCGGCGACATCATCACCGAGACGCCGGTCTGGTTCCCGACCGACGTCACGTTCGAGCACTTCAAGACGGCGTACCACGCACCGAACTTCCTGACCCTGGTCGGGAATTCGCTCACCGTCACCCTGCTCGCCGTGGTCTTCTCGCTGATCATCGCGCTCTTCGCGTCGTTCGCGCTGGCCCGGATGCGGTTCAAGGGCCGCAAGGGCATGATCCTGGTCTTCATGATCGCCCAGATGGCGCCGTGGGAAGTCATGGTCATCGCGATCTACATGCTGGTCCGCGACGCGGACATGCTCAACAGCCTGGTCCCGCTGACGATCTTCTACATGGTGATGGTGCTCCCCTTCACGATCCTCACCCTGCGCGGTTACGTTGCCGCGGTGCCCAAGGAACTGGAGGAGTCCGCCATGGTCGACGGCTGCACCCGCCCGCAGGCGTTCGTCAAGGTCATCCTGCCGCTGCTCGCCCCCGGCCTGATGGCCACCTCGCTCTTCGGCTTCATCACCGCGTGGAACGAATTCCCGCTGGTCCTGATCCTCAACAAGGATCCCGAGGCCAAGACGCTTCCGCTCTGGCTCTCCCAGTTCCAGAGCCAGTTCGGCGACGACTGGGGCGCCACCATGGCGGCGGCCTCGATCTTCGCCATCCCGATCCTCATCCTGTTCGTCTTCCTGCAGCGCAAGGCCGTCAGCGGCCTCACCGACGGTGCCGTGAAGGGATAACGCCGCCCATGACCACCCTGATATCCGCCACGGACACCGTCACCCGGGACGCGCTCGCCGTCCTGCAGCCCGGATTCACCGGCACCACCGCCCCGGACTGGGTGCTGCGCCGGGTCGACGAAGGGCTCGCCTCCGTCGCCCTGTTCGGCCGCAACATCCGCACCCCCGAGCAGGTGGCCGCGCTCACCGCCCGGCTCAGGGCCGGGCGCGACGACCTCCTCGTCGCGATCGACGAGGAGGGCGGCGACGTCACCCGCCTGGAGGTGCGCACCGGCTCCTCGTTCCCCGGCAACCTCGCCCTCGGCCACGTCGACGACCTCGCCCTGACCCGCGCGGTCGCCCAGGAGCTCGGCCGCCGGCTCGCCGAGTGCGGCGTCAACCTCAACTGGGCGCCGTCCGCGGACGTCAACTCCAACCCGGGCAACCCGGTCATCGGCGTACGGTCCTTCGGCGCCGACCCCCGGCTCGTGGCCCGGCACACCGCCGCGTACGTCGAGGGCCTCCAGGCCGCCGGGGTCGCCGCCTGCACCAAGCACTTCCCGGGACACGGCGACACCGCGATCGACTCGCACCACGCGATGCCGCGCATCGAGGTGGACCTGGAGACCCTGCACGCCCGTGAGCTGGTGCCCTTCAGGGCGGCCATCGAGGCTGGCTCCAAATGCGTGATGAGCGCGCACATCCTGCTGCCGGCGCTCGACCCGGACCGCCCCGCGACCGTGAGCCCGCGGATCCTCACCGGTCTGCTCCGCGAGGAGCTGGGCTACGACGGCCTGATCGTCACCGACGCCGTGGAGATGCAGGCCATCGCCGCGACGTACGGCATCGAGCGCGGCTCCGTCCTCGCCATCGCCGCGGGGGCCGACGCGCTGTGCGTCGGTGGCGGCCTGGAGGACGACGGCACGGTGCTCCGGCTGCGCGACGCGCTGGTCCGGGCGGTGCGCAGCGGTGAACTCGCCGAGGAGCGGCTCGCGGACGCGGCCGCACGGGTACGTGCCCTCGCGTCCTGGACGCGGAGGGTCAAGGGAGCCGGTTCGGGGCCGGGCGCGGCAACGCAGGAGGGGACCGCGCCCGGCGCCGGAATCGGCTCCGACATCGGCCTGGTCGCCGCCCGCCGGGCGGTGCGGGCGACCGGCTCCGCCGCCCCGCTGACCGAGCCCGGCTATGTCGCCGCGTTCACCGCCGCGGCGAACATCGCCGTCGGCGACGAGACCCCGTGGGGCGTCGCCGCGGAGCTGGGCCGGCTGCTGCCGGGCACGGAGACCGGCACGTACAACAGCGAGACCGAGGCGCCCGTCGCCGCGGTGCTGCGGGCGGCGGGGGAGCGGCGCATCGTCGTCGTGGTCCGCGACGTCCACCGCCACGCCTGGACGGTCGAGGCGCTCGACGCGCTGGTGGCGGAGCGCCCCGACACGGTCGTGGTCGAGATGGGCGTACCGCAGGCGGCCCCCAGGGGCGCCCTGCACATCGCCACCCACGGCGCGGCCCGCGTCTGCGGCCTCGCGGCGGCGGAGCTCATCGTCAGGGGCACGGACGGCACGACGGCCTGAGCGCGGGGTGTGACGCGGGCCGAAGGGCCGCGTCACACCCTGCCGGACACGTGACGGCATACGAGAGGGCCGGGGCACCCGCGGTGGGTGCCTTGGCCCTCTCGGCGTGTCCGGGACCGCTACAGCCCCTGCCACGGCGGCTTCGCCGCGTACGTGGCCCGGAAGTAGTCCGCCAGCTTCAGCTTCGACGCGGCGGCCTCGTCCACCACCACCGTCGCGTGCGGGTGCAGCTGGAGCGCCGAGGCGGGCACGACCGAGGCGACCGGCCCCTCCACCGTCTGCGCCACGGCGTCCGCCTTGCCCTCGCCGGTGGCGAGCAGGATCGGGTGGCGGGACTCCAGGATGGTGCCGATGCCCTGGGTGATCACATGGTGCGGCACCTGCGTGATGTCGTTGTCGAAGAAGCGCGCGTTGTCGACCCGGGTCTGCTCGGTGAGCGTCTTGATGCGCGTACGGGAGGCGAGCGAGGAGCACGGCTCGTTGAAGCCGATGTGCCCGTCGGTGCCGATGCCGAGAAGCTGCAGGTCCACCCCGCCGGCCTCGGCGAGCGCCTGGTCGTACGCCTGGCAGGCCGCCTGGACGTCCTCGGCGGAGCCGTCGGGGCCCATGAAGGACGCCTCGGACAGGCCGAGCGGCTCGACGACCTCGCGCAGCACCACCGAGCGGTAGGACTCGGGGTGGCCCGCCGGCAGCCCCACGTACTCGTCGAGCTGGCAGATGCGCGCGCGCGAGGCGTCGACGGCGCCGGAGCGGACCTTGGCCGCCAGTGCCTGGTAGATGGGCAGCGGGGTCGAGCCGGTGGCAACGCCGAGAAGGGCGTCGGGCTTGCGGCTCAGCAGGGCACCGATGGCCTCCGCGATGAGTTCGCCGCCTGCCTTGGCGTCCGGGACGATGACAACTTCCACGCTGGGCCTGCCGATCTGAAGAGTGGAGTCAGGTGGTATAGACCAATCGGGCTCCAATCTAGCAGAACCTGTCAACGCGGGCACGGCTGGTGTACCGTCCCGGCCACGGCCCGCTGGCGACTGTCCGGTTCTCCGTGGTCGACTGGTTCGAGCGGTTTCGCCGACGCACCGGGACCCCTCTGGGAGGCACTCGACATGTCCGCCACTTCTCCGGCCGGGGAGAGCGAGCAGCCGGGCCGGATCATGTCCGGCGAGATGGCCGAGCAGCCCGCGATGCTCCGGCGGATCCTCGAACGGGGCGCCCCCAGGATCCGTGAGGTGGCCGCCGGGATCGCGGCGAGGAAGCCGCGCTTCGTCCTGCTCACCGCCCGGGGTACCTCGGACAACGCCGCGCTCTACGCCAAGTACCTGCTGGAGATCCGGCTCGGCCTGCCCTGCGGTCTCGCCTCGATGTCGACCACCACCGCGTACGGGGCGAAGCCGGACCTCAGGGACGTCCTCGTCATCACCGTCAGCCAGTCCGGCGGCTCGCCCGACCTGGTGGCCTCGACGAGGGCGGCGCGCGAGGCCGGTGCGATCACCCTGGCCGTCACCAACAACCGGGACTCGCCGCTGGCTGCCGTCTCCGAGCACCACATCGACATCCTGGCCGGCCCGGAGAAGGCCCTCCCGGCCACCAAGACGTACACCGCGTCGCTCCTGTCCCTCTACCTCTTCGTGGAGGGGCTGGCCGGCCGCGACGGCTCGGCCGCCGAGATCCTGCCGGAGCGGGCCGAGGAGATCCTGGCCCGCAAGGACGAGGTCAAGGCCCTGGCGGCGCGCTACCGGTTCGCCGAGCGCATGGTCATCACCTCCCGCGGCTACGGCTACCCCACCGCCAAGGAAGCCGCCCTGAAGCTGATGGAGACCAGCTACATCCCGGCTCTCTCGTACTCGGGCGCCGATCTGCTGCACGGCCCGCTCGCCATGGTCGACAACATCTCCCCGGTGATCGCGGTGGTCACCGACGGCCGGGGCGGCGAGGCGCTCCAGCCGGTCCTGGACCGGCTGCGCGGCCGCGGCGCGGACCTCTTCGTGGTCGGCCCGCAGGCCCAGGTCGCGGCGGCGTCCGCGGGTTTCGTGCTGCCGACGTCAGGCGTCGCCGAGGAGCTCCAGCCGGTTCTGGAGATCCTGCCGCTGCAGATGCTGGCCTACGAGGTGACGATCGCCCGCGGTCAGGACCCGGACGCGCCCCGTGCCCTGGCCAAGGTCACCGAGACCCGCTGAACCCGGGGAACGGCCCCGGAAAACACCCGCGGGCCACGGCGCCGGGACGGGACCCTCGGCCCGTCCGGCACCGCAGCCCGGAGTAAGACCGGCCATCACGGACGGTCTGGTCGGCCGGCGGTGTGCGGTGCCCCCGGCCGGGGAGAGGTACCGGCGCGGTCAGGGCAGAGAGCGCGGTACCTCGATCCGCCCTCCTGTGCGGGGAGAGCGGAAGCTCTGTCTTGAGCATTGTGGACTAGACCATTCGCCGTGTCCATCCGTCGGAGCGCCACAATTTTCCGGGCTCCTTCCCCTGCACGTACGGTCCGGTCGTTCGGTTCGGAGCCATTGCCCATCCGCGGGTACGCTCGCACACGTGCCCTCCATGAACGACCTCGTCCGCCAGCACACCGCCCTCGGTGACACCGACCTGGAGTGGCTGCATCTGCTGGTCTCGGAGTGGCAGCTGCTCTCCGACCTCTCCTTCGCCGACCTCGTCCTGTGGGTTCCCACCCGCGACGGCACCCGCTACGTGTCCGTGGCCCAGATGCGCCCCAACACCGGCCCCACCTCCTACCAGGACGACATGGTCGGCCACCTGGTGCCGCGCGGCCGCCGCCCGCTGCTGGACGCGGCGCTGGACGAGGGCCGGATCGTGCGCGAGGGCGACCCGGAGTGGCGCGAGGAGGTGCCGGTACGGGTCGAGTCGATACCCGTACGCAGGGAGGGCCGGGTCCTCGGGGTCATCGCCCGCAACACCAACCTCCTGACCGTCCGGACCCCGTCCAGACTGGAGCTCACCTACCTCCAGTCGGCCTCCGACCTGGCCCAGATGATCGCCGCCGGGTCCTTCCCCTTCCCCGGCCAGCAGGTCGACATGGACGCCTCGCCGCGCGTCGGCGACGGGCTGATCAGGCTCGACGCCGACGGAATCGTCCAGTACGCCAGCCCCAACGGCCTCTCCGCTTACCACCGCCTCGGCCTCGCCTCCGACCTGGTCGGCCAGCACCTGGGCGGCATCACCGCCGAACTCGCCCCCTCCCGGGGCCCGGTGGACGAGGCCCTGGTCAAACTGGCCAGCGGCTACGCACCTCGGGAGTTCGAAGTCGAGTGCGCGGGCGGGGTGATCCAGCTCCGGGCGATCCCGCTCAAGCCCAAGGGCGTCCGTATCGGCTCCCTGGTCCTGCTCCGGGACGTCACCGAACTCCGCCGCCGCGAACGTGAGTTGATCACCAAGGACGCCACCATCCGGGAGATCCACCACCGGGTGAAGAACAACCTCCAGACCGTTGCCGCCCTGTTGCGGCTCCAGGCCCGGCGGATGGACTCGGTACGGGGTCGCGAGGCGCTCAACGAGGCGGTACGGCGCGTCGGTTCGATCGCCATCGTCCATGAGACGCTGTCCCAGAATCTGGACGAGCGGGTGGAGTTCGACGAGATCGCCGACCGCGTCATCGCGATGGTCGCCGAGATCTCGCCGGGCAAGGTCACCTGCCGCCGGACGGGGCGCTTCGGCATCCTCGACGCCGAAGTGGCCACACCGCTGGCGATGGTGCTCACGGAGGTCCTGCAGAACGCCCTGGAACACGCCTTCACGCTCGCCGAGTCCGGCACGGTGGAGGTGTCCGCGGTGCGCGGCGGTTCGTCCGCCGGGACGCGGCTGCTGATCACGGTCCAGGACGACGGGTGCGGTCTGCCCGAAGGGTTCGACCCGCAGCGCGCCGGCAACCTGGGGTTGCAGATCGTCAGGACGCTGGTGGAAGGCGAGTTGGGCGGAACCTTCGGCATGGTCCCGGCCCCCGAGCGCGGCACCCAGGTCGTGCTCGACATCCCGGTCCGGTCCGAGAAGTAACCCCGCAGATCCGGCTGCCCTTCGGGGCGGACGGACCGGCGGCGCCATGAACACAGCAGTGAGCCCGGACCGTTGTCACGGTCCGGGCTCACTGTTCATGCATGCGCTTCGGGGGTACTGCGCGCTGCGACTCGGGGGGCGGGGTGGTGCGTACGCTCTGTACGCGCCGCCTGACTGAGGCTCGTAGCGGTGGCGTCGATCAGGCGCTGGCGTTACGCGCCCGGTTGCGGGCGGCGCGGCGCTTCATCGCGCGGCGCTCGTCCTCGCTGAGGCCACCCCAGACGCCGGAGTCCTGGCCGGACTCGAGCGCCCACTGCAGGCACTGCTCCATGACGGGGCAGCGACGGCAGACGGCCTTGGCTTCCTCGATCTGCAGCAGCGCAGGACCGGTGTTGCCGATGGGGAAGAACAGCTCGGGGTCTTCCTCACGACAAACGGCGTTGTGACGCCAGTCCATGGCTGCTACCTCTCCTTGGTATTACATACTGGTGCTTGTGAATGTGAACGCTTTCACGAATCCCCCCGCAGGTGTCGGGCCGACGCCCAGATGAACTGGTTGTGGTCCTGTGCAGTAGAGGAGGGGTTCTGGCTCTCAGTGGAGGCCGGTGTTGCGGGCCGTCCCGATCGCCATGTAGAGATTCGCAAACCTCAGCGGCGGATACAACCCCTTCTGGAAACTTTTTTTTGATTCCTCGGTGTCGACTAGGTCACAGCCGTACTTCTATGGGGTGGAGCCCAGCCCAAACGTTCGAGTTAAAGGACTTTGGTCCCTTCCGCTCACACAATCACACGCAGTGCACGGCGTACGCCTGTGAACGTCACACTTCTGCGCACTCCCAGGTGGTCCCCGTCCATCTGGAAGGGCAGTGGCACCTTTGAATGCAAGGTGAAGTCCGTGAGGTCATGCAGTGAAACCGCGTGCTTTCCGGACGGGCCCTTCTCCGGGCTCGAAGTGAGCAGCTGGGTGCCGTAGCGAGCGACCGCCGGAGTGGAGAGCCGCTTCAGCCCGAGCACGTCCAGACCGGTGTCGAAGGTCGCCTTCGGGGACGCGTACAGCGGACGATTGCCCAGGTAGGACCAGGGGGCGGTGTTGGAGATTATGGACAGCGCCAGGCCGGTGACCGGGTCCTGTCCCGGAGTCTCCAGGGTCATCACGCCATGTCTGCGGTGCGGCTCGTCGAGGAACTGCCGGACCACCTGGCGTACGTACAGCGCATGTGTCGAGCGCTTGCCGCGTTCGCGTTGCTGTTCGACCCGGCCGACCACGCCCGCGTCGAATCCGAGTCCGGCGCAGAAGGTGAACCAGCGCGCCGGGACCGACTCGTCCTCGGTGCCGGGGGTGCCGGCCGCCAGCCCGAGGCCGACCGTGCGTTCGGTCCGGTTGGCGAGTGCGTCCAGAATCGCTCCGGTCGCCTCCACCGCGTCATTGGGCAGGCCCAGGGCGCGCGCGAACACATTGGTGGAGCCGCCGGGAACCACCGCGAGGCGCGGCAGGCTGTCCAGGTCGGGACCGTTGTGGAGCAGACCGTTCACGACCTCGTTGACCGTGCCGTCGCCGCCCAGGGCGACCACCAGATCGATGTCGTCGGCGTCCGCGGCCCGCCGCCCGAGATCCCGGGCGTGGCCGCGGTATTCCGTGGTCACGGCCTCCAGCTTCATCTCGCTGGCCAGCGCATGGATGAGCACATCACGGGTCCGCGCACTGGTGGTGGTAGCAGCTGGATTGACCACGAGGAGTGCGCGCATGGGCGCCAGACTACCTACCGCGCGGTATCACTCTGAAGTCCCACCCCATGACCTTTACGCTCGGTGACGACCCGGGTGCCGGGGGACGGGCCGGTCGCCCGCTCCCATTCCCGATTCCGACCCCGGCTTCGCTTTCGCGGCGTCGGGATGCCAACCTGCAAGGGTGAGTACTCAGCAGAACACGCCCTCCTCGTCGCCCTCGCCGAGGCTCGAACCGGCGAAGCCGAGCAGGATCACTCTCGTTGCCGGACTCACCGCCCTGGAAGGGGCGGCGCTCGCCATCGGCGGGATCTACATGCTGGTCATGGGTCTGCTCGGGCACCCCGAGAGCCCGCAGCAGGCGGAGATGGGCGGGCTGACGCTGATCGCGCTCGCCCTGATCCCGTTGTTCGCCGCCCGCGGTCTGCTGCTGCGGCGCAGTTGGAGCCGCGGCCCCGCGCTCATCACGCAGATCATCGCGCTCCCGGTGGCCTGGACGCTGCTGAGGTCGCACGGTGTGCTGATCCCGGCCGGGATCGTCCTCGCCGCGGTGTCCCTGACGGCGCTCTACCAGCTGGTCAGGCCGACCACGGTCGAGGCACTCGGCATCCGCCGGCCGGGCGCCACACCGGAGGGTTGATCCGGCCGGCCCGAGGCGGCCGGCCCGACGAGCGAGCGGGGCGTAGCGGCAGGACCGGGCGGCCTGCGGCGCGGGCAGGCCGCCCCGCCCTGCCCGCTACTCCTCGACGAGCAGCCGCTCGCGCAGCTGCGCCAGCGTGCGGGCCAGCAGCCGCGAGACATGCATCTGCGAG